>DASQAX010000063.1:0-4211 GCA_035635535.1 Vicinamibacterales bacterium
GCGCCACGCGCTTGGCCGGCGTGAAGCGATCCTCGCCGTACAGGATCATGCTGTGGCTGCAGTCGAGCATGATGACGCTCGCGCAGGAGCTCTGGTAGTCGCTCTGCGCGACCATCAGGTCGGGGTAGTCGACGTCGATGATCGGCGCCTGGCCGGGATCCGGGAACCGGGATCCGGGACCCGACGTGCTCATGCCGCCTCCAACCGCGCGGCCTTCCGCGTGCAGTCGCTGCACCGCGTTGAGAATCGTGCTGCTCGGATCCAGGTTCAGCGTGTCGCCGAACTCGTACGGCTTCGGCGCGGCGATCGCCTCGACGCCGGTCGAGAGATGCCGCGTGTCGTGCCGGCCGGCGCTGCTGCGGCCGATCGAGCCGAGCAGGTCGCGCAGCGCGCGGTAGCCGAGGAAGTCGAGCGCCTTGTCGGTGACCTCGAACTTCACCGGACCGGCGTCTTCGCCGATGCCGCCGCCGGTGCCGCGGCGATGCTCGCGCTCCTGCTCGAGGTCCGGCGCGGCGGTCACGAATCCCTGCTCCATCATCTTGTCGATGATCTGCTGGATGAGATCCTCGAGCTGCTGGCGCGCCTTCTCCTGGTCGCCGTCCGCCGGCTCGCCGAGCAGCTGCTGCAGCGCTTCCTCCGACAGCACGCCGCCGCTGAAGAGCGCTTCGAGAATCGCGTCGTGCAGCGCCTGCATCGTCCGGTCCTCGTCGCCGGAGGACGGATCGCCCCATGGATTGCTGAACCCGCTCGAGAGCAGCAGGTCGGAGAGCTTCGAGACCAGATCTTCGAGATCGATCTGATCGAGCAGGTCGCCGGTGTACTTGCTGTAGCGATATCTCACTAGTTGTAGTACTTCTTCTTCCCCTGCGGGAGCGACGGAATCGTCCGCTCCTCGTCGCGAAACTTGTCCTCGCGCGACGGACGCCGCACCGGCGACTCGGTCGCGTGATAGCCGCGCTCGTCGCTGCGGCCGATCTTCTTCAGCGCGTACAGCCCCTCGAGGACGAAATCGACGCCGGATGCGAGCAGCGGCGCCGTCGCCTCCTTCGGAACGCCCGCGGCGTGCGCGAGCTCGATCAACCCCTGCACCTCGCGCGCGTGCGTGAGCACCTCCTTGGTGCTCATCGTGTCGCCGAGCTGAAGGCTGCCGCCGAGGTCGAACCACTCGATCACCTGGCGCGTCTCCAGGTGCGACAGGTAGCCGTCGGCCACGTTGGCGACCGCCGCCTTGATCAACTCGCGGCCGACGGTCTCCGCGCCCTTGAGCTCGCCTTCGTACTCCATCTCGAACTTGCCGGTGATCGACGGCAGCGCGGCGTACACGTCGTTGACGCGCGCGACCGCGCAGTCCTCGCGGTTCATCAGCGAGCGGCGCTCCGCGTTCGAGACGACGTTCTCCATCGCGGAGATCGGCAGCCGCTGGCTGACGCCGGAGCGCTTGTCGATGCGCCGATCCTGGCGCGCCTGGAACGCAATCTCCTCGACGACCTCGGCCACGAAGGTCGGCACCTCCGTGCGCGGCGCGACGCCGTCGCGCGCCATCCACGCTTCCTGCGCCGTGATGGCCATCGCGTCGCCCCGGCCGGCGGGATAGTGCGTCCGGATTTCCGAGCCGATGCGGTCCTTGAGCGGCGTGATGATCTTGCCGCGCGCCGTGTAGTCCTCGGGGTTCGCGGTGAACGCCATCATCACGTCGAGCGGCAGGCGGACGGGATACCCCTTAATCTGGACGTCGCCCTCCTGCAGGATGTTGAAGAGGCCGACCTGGATCTTGCCCGCGAGGTCGGGCAGCTCGTTGATGGCGAAGATGCCGCGGTTGGCGCGCGGCAGCAGCCCGTAGTGCATCGTCAGCTCGCTCGACAGCTGCAGCCCCGACCTGGCGGCCTTGATCGGATCGATGTCGCCCACCATGTCGGCGATCGTCACGTCGGGCGTCGCGAGCTTCTCGACGTACCGCAGGTCGCGCCCGAGCCATGCGACGGGCGTCGTGTCGCCGTCCGCCGCGAGCCGCGCGCGGCACGCGCCGCAGATGGGATCGAGCGGGTCGTCGTTGATTTCGCACCCCGGCATCACCGGGATCTCCTCGTCGAGCAGCGTCACGAGCGCGCGCAGGAGCCGCGTCTTCGCCTGGCCGCGGAGGCCGAGCAGGATGAAGTTGTGCTGCGACAGCAGCGCGTTCACGAGCTGCGGCACCACGGTGTCGTCGTAGCCGACGATGCCGGGAAAGAGCGGCTCGCCGACGCGCAGCTTGCGAATCAGGTTCTCGCGCACTTCCTGGTGCACGTCGCGGCGCGGCACGCTGCCGTCGGCGACGGCGCGCCGCAGATCGCCGACGGTCGAAATCCCTGTGGGTCTGGGCATGATTGGATTCTAACCGGCTTGGGGCTCGGGACTCATGCCAGGCTGCTGGCTCCGGGCTTTGGGCTTCCGGTACGTGGTTCAATGGTGCTGCAAGCCCGTGAGCCCGGAGCCTTGAGCCCTTTCTTCTCCGCCCGTCCGCAGGTTTTCGCGCACCGCGGCGGATGCGCCCTCGGTCCCGAGAACACGATTGCGGCGTTCGACATCGGCATGTCCACTGGCGCGGACGGTCTCGAGCTCGATGTCCACCTCTCTGCCGACAATGTTGTGGTCGTCCACCATGACCGCACCCTCGATCGGACGACGAACGCGACGGGGCCGGTTGCGGCGCGGACGGTCGACGAGCTCGCGCGCGTGGACGCGGGCTACCGGTTCGCGCGCGGTGGGGAGTATCCGTTCCGCGGCCGCGGCATCGGCGTGCCGACGCTCCGCGAGGTGCTGGGGCGCTACCGCGGCGTGCCGACAATCATTGAAATAAAGGTGTATACGACGGCGATGGGACGCGCGGTTGCGGACGAGATCCGGCGCGCGGGGGCGATCGACTCCGTGTGCGTCGCGGGCTACGGCCTGGCGAGCGCGACGGCGGCGCGGGCAGAGCTGCCGGGCGTCGCGGCCAGCGCGTCGCAACCGGAGGTCCGGCTCGCGGTGTACCGCTCGTGGCTCCGCTGGCCGGTCCGCCGCGCCGCGTATCAGACGTATCAGGTGCCCGAACGCGCCGAGGCCGTCCGCATCGTCTCGCGGCGGTTCATTCGAGACGCCCATGCCGCGGGCCTGAAGGTTCAGGTGTGGACGGTGGACGAAGAAGCGGACATCAGAAGGTTGCTCGAGTGGGGCGTTGACGGATTGATCAGCAACCGGCCCGACCTGGCCGTGCGCGTCCGCGACGAGCATGTCGCCACCAACACGAAGACGGGGTGAACCACGAAGGACACGAAGGGCACGACCCTGCAAGACGTCCTCGAGGCGCGCCCGCGCATCTACGCGGTCATGCAGCGGTCGCCGATGCTGCGTCATCCGCTGCTCGAGCAGTGGCTTGGCTGCGAGGCATGGGTCAAGCACGAGAACCACAACCCCACCGGCGCGTTCAAGATTCGTGGCGGCCTCAACCTGCTCGCGCAGCTTTCGCCGGACGAGCGTCGGCGCGGCGTCGTCAGCGCGAGCACGGGCAACCACGGCCAGTCGATCGCGTTCGCGAGCCGGATGCACGGCGTGACGTGCCGCATCTTCGTCCCGATCGGCAACAACCCGGACAAGAACGCGGCGATGCGTGCCTACGGCGCCGAGGTGATCGAGTACGGCCGCGACTATGACGAGGCGCGGCTGCGGGTCGAAGCGCTCGTCGCGCGCGAAGGGTGGCGCTACATCCACTCGGCCAACGAGCCGCATCTCATCGCCGGCGTCGGGACCTACGCGCTGGAGATGCTCGAGGATGCCGACGCCGATCTCGACTATCTCTTCGTGCCGGTCGGCGGCGGCAGCGGCGCCGCCGGCTGCTGCATCGTTCGCAGCGGGATGGCGGCCAGGACGAAGGTCATCGGCGTACAGGCATGCGGCGCCGATGCGTTCACGAGGTCATGGCGAGGCCCGGAGCGCGTGACCGCGGAGCGCGTCAATACGTTCGCCGAAGGGATGGCGACGCGCGTCACGTTCGATCTGACGTTCGGCATCCTCAAGGAGCAACTGGACGACATCGTCACGCTCGACGAGGCGGAGCTCGAGGAAGGCGTGCGCGCGGCGCTTCGCCTCACGCACAACCTCGCCGAAGGATCTGGCGCGGCGCCGCTCGCGGCGGCGAAGAAATACGGCTCGAAGCTGGCGGGGAAGAAGGTCGGGTGCGTGATGAGCGGGGGGAA
>DASQAX010000064.1:0-2420 GCA_035635535.1 Vicinamibacterales bacterium
CGGCGCTCCGCGGGACCCGCCCCACGTACGTAGGGCGGGTCTAAAGACCCGCCCCTACACGGTCAACATAGACGTAATACAGATCGGTCGCGACCTCGAAGTCGGTTGGCGTCGACGACCACGTCATCGTCTGCCACTCGCTCGTGGGACGAACGACTTGCCACGCGGCGGGATCGCCGACGCGCACCGGCATCGCGAAATCCTTCTCGCCCGCCTTCCAGCGATACGCGACGGCGCGAGCGGGCTCGTCGAACTTCAGCTCGAGCATCGGCACGGCGGCGTGCCGCAGGTACTCGTCGAAGATCGGCGTCAGGTTCATCCCCGTCTGCGCGTTGAAGAACGCGACGACATCCTCGGTGAGGATCGTCCGGTACTTGAACGTCTGGTAGAAGTCACGAATCAGCGCGAACCACCGGCGGTCGTCGTCGATGACGCTCCGCAGCGTGTTGAGGAACAGCGCGCCCTTGAAGTACATGTCCTGCGTCGGCTCGCGATGGATGCCGCGCGGCGTCACGATCGGCTCGGTGTTCCGGACCTTGTTCTTCTCGGCGTTCACGTACGCGAGGTAGTCGCCGTGGCCGTACATGTATTCGACGAACAGGCACTCCAGGTACGTGGCCCATCCCTCGTGAATCCACATGTCCGAGACGTCCGCGGCGGTGACGGCGTTGCCGAACCACTCGTGCGCGCTCTCGTGGATGATGATGAAGTCGAAGCGCGGGCTGATCTGGACGCCGGTCCAGTCGCGTGACGGGTAGTAGCTGTTGACGAAGTGATTCCCGTAGGCGACCGCGCTCTGGTGCTCCATCCCGGCATAGGGCACCTGGACCAGCTTGTAGCCGTCCTTCTGAAACGGGTACTCGCCGAAATAGTGCTCGAACACCTGGAGCATCGGCCTGGCCTGCGCGAACTGCTCCTTCGCCTTGTCCAGATCCTCGGGGAGGACGTAGAAGTCGAGCGGCAGGTCGCCGACCCGGTCGCCGAAGTGCTCGTAGGCGGCGATGTTGAGCGCGACGTCGTAGTTGTTGATCGGGTAGTGGACCATCCAGTCCCAGCGCGTGTACCCGTCATGCAGGTCGGTCTTGCCGAGGAACGCGCCGTTCGACACGTCCATCAGGCCGTTGGGAACGGCCACGCTGATCCGCATGCTCTCGACTTCGTCCCGCCACTGTTCCTTGTTCGGCCACCAGTAGCTGGCGCCGGCGTCCTCGCACGCCGTGGTCACCCAGTCGCGGCCGGCCGTGTCCTTGCGGAAGGTGATGCAGCCGAAGCGCGCGACCGGTTCCGGCATCCCCGAGTAGTAGAAGTCGATGGCGTATTCGCGGCCGGCGCGCAGCGTCTGCGGAAAGTCGACGAACACCGCGTTCATCTCGCGCGTGTACCGGAGCGCGCGCGTGCCGAGGAGAATCTTCTCGACCTTCAGGTACGCATAGAGGTCGATCTGGATGCGCGTGTCGTCCTTCAGCATCCGGAAGCGGATGGTGTTCCTGCCGCCCAGGAACTGCTTCGCCGGATCGACGCGGATGTCGAGGTGATAGGAGAGCAGGTCGTTGTTGGCGCGGTAGCGGCCGTATTCGCCGCGGAGCACGTCGGCGCGCGAGGGAGTCTGCGCGGCGGCAGCGGTCGTCAGCGCGAGAACCAGCGCGGCGGCGCTAGCGGCTCTTCTCGTACGCGTCGGCTTGCTCATGGGCGTGATATGAGCTTCGCACGAGAGGCCCCGATTCGACGTGCACGAACCCGCGCGCGAGCGCCAGGCGCTTGAGCGCCGCGAACTCGTCGGGATGGTAGTAGCGGGCCATCGGCGCGTGCGCGGCCGTCGGCCGCAGGTACTGGCCGATCGTCAGGATCGACACCCCGGCGCGCCGCAGGTCGTCGAACACGGCGACGACCTCGTCGATCTCTTCGCCGAGTCCGACCATGATGCCCGTCTTGGTCGCGATGGCCGGCCTGTACTGCCGCGATCGATCGAGCAGCTCCAGCGAGCGCGCGTACTTGCCGCCCGATCGCGCCATCCGATAGAGACGCGGAACGGTCTCGATGTTGTGATTGAGGACGTCGGGCCAGGCGTCCAGGACGGTCCGCAAAGACGACTCGAGGCCCTGGAAGTCGGGAATCAGCACCTCGATGCGGCATTCGGGGACCCGTTCGCGCGTCCGGCGGATCGTCTCCGCGAAGATGAACGCGCCGCCGTCGGCCAGGTCGTCGCGGTCGACCGACGTGATGACCGCATGCCGCAGCGCCATCCGCTCGATCGCGTCCGCCACCCGCGCCGGCTCCGCGAGGTCGAGCTCGTTCGGCTTGCCGTGCGCGACCGCGCAGTAGGCGCACGCGCGCGTGCAGACGTCGCCGAGAATCATGAACGTGGCGGTCCCGTGGTGCCAGCACTCGCCGATGTTCGGGCAGCGCGCCTCCTCGCAGAC
>DASQAX010000065.1:0-2074 GCA_035635535.1 Vicinamibacterales bacterium
CCGCGAGTACACGCGGCGCATCGCGCGCGCGCTGAAGGTGGTCGGCCTGATGAACGTGCAGTACGCGATCAAGGACGACACCGTCTACGTCCTCGAGGTGAATCCGCGCTCGTCGCGCACGGTGCCGTACATCTCCAAGGCAACCGGCGTGGCGATAGCGCGCGTCGCCGCCCGGGTGGCCGCGGGCCGTACGCTCGCCGAGCTTGGGGTCGTCAACGATCTCGAGGCGGCGGGCGTGTTCGTCAAGAGCCCGGTATTCCCGTTCGTCCGTTTCCCGGGCGTCGACACCATCCTCGGGCCGGAGATGAAATCGACCGGCGAGGTGATGGGCGGCGCCGACAACTTCGGCGCGGCGTTCGGCAAGGCGATGATGGGCGCCGGCCAGCAGCTGCCGAAGGAAGGGGCCGTCTTCATCAGCGTCAACAACAGCGACAAGCCGACCGTCGTGCCGATCGCGCGCGACCTCGCGGGCCTCGGCTTCGCGATCACGGCGAGCCGGGGGACGGCGGCGTTCCTGCGTGCGCACGGGATCGACGTCGAGGTGATTTACAAGGTGAACGAGGGGCGGCCGAACATCGCGGACCAGATCGTCAACGGGAAGATCTGCCTCGTGATCAACACGCCGCTCGGCCGCGAGTCGTTCTTCGACGACCGCGCCGTCCGCCGGGCGGCCACCATGGCGCAGGTGCCGTGCATCACCACGCTGACGGGCGCGTCGGCCGCCGTGGCGGCCATCAAGGCGCTGCGATCGCAGACGCTGACGGTCCGCTCGCTTCAGGATTACTATGCGGGGGTCGAAGCGGGCGCGTGAACCTTGAAGAACAATACGTACGTCTTCGTGAGCTTCGTGTTGGCCGCGCTAGCGGCCTTCGTGGTTGCCCCGCAGGCGCAGACGTTCCGGGGGAGCGTCACCACCGTTGAAATCCCCGTCACCGTCACCGACAGCAGCAACCGCCTGATCACCGGCCTTGCCCTGGACGACTTCGAGGTGTTCGAGGACGGCGACGAGCAGCCGGTCACGCAGTTCTCCGACAAACGGACGCCGGTGAGCGTCGGGGTGCTGCTCGACATCAGCGACAGCATGCGCGGTCAGCCGATCGTCGACGCCCGCGGCGCGCTCGACCGCTTCATGGCCGATCTGCTCGACGGCGGCGACGAGGCGTTCGTCGGCGCGTTCAACCACCTGCCGCGCATCCTGGTGCCGTGGACCGCCCCGCCCGCGCAGCTCGCCGGAAAGCTGGCCGGCGAGCGGCCGACCGGCGGCACCGCGATCTACGACGCGATCTTCGCGTCCACGTCGATGTTCCAGCGCCGGCAGCGGACGCGCGCGGCGATGATCGTCGTCTCGGACGGCGCCGACACGGCCAGCGATCACTCGCTGGCGCAGACGCGGGAAACGCTGCAGCGCAGCGACGCGTTCGTCTACGCGATTGCGATCGATTCGGCGACCGAGCGGCGCGTCAGCACGCGCGTCAATCCCGAGGCGCTGCGCGAGATTACCGGCCCGAGCGGCGGCTACACCGAAGTGGTCCGCAGCTACGAGGACCTTGGTCCAGCCACGCAGCGGATCGCCGAGGAGCTCAACTCGCAGTACACGATAGGCTTCGCGACGCTGCGGCCGCAGGACGGCAGCTGGCGCACGATTCGCGTGCGCGTGAAGAACCGCGACTACATCGCCCGCGCGCGGCGCGGGTACTACGCCACGCCGCCGCGAAGCTAGCGGCCGCGATCCCAATCGCCACGAGCTGTCGATCAGTTCGAGCTCGGTGACGGCGTGTCGGCGATTCGAGCCAGGAGCTGGCCCCGAATCAGCGCGGCCTGCTCGCTCGTGAAGTTCAGGCGTCTCTCCACCGCCAGGCGCAGGTCCTCGGCGTTCCATTCCGCGCGCATGAGACCGGTGGCCGAGTGGCCGTAGGGGAGCAGCAGATGGCCCATCTCGTGGGCCATCGCATGCGCGAGCAGGATGACGATGTACATGTCGTCAGTTTCAACGTCACGCGACATGTTCAGGTGCGTCTGCGCGAAGCGTTCGACGCGGTCATAAAAGACGTACGCGATTCGACCGCGGTATTCG
>DASQAX010000066.1:0-3060 GCA_035635535.1 Vicinamibacterales bacterium
CGGCGCGGCTCGCGATCGTGCGCTACGACCGCGTCGCGACGTTTCTCCTGAAGAAGCAGCCGTTCACGCCCGTGGAGGTCGCGCGGCTGCGCGACGTCAGCGCGCAACTGGGCTTCGAGATCCTCTACGCACCCGGGTTGCCGGCGGCGCACGGCACCGGGGATCCCGTGGAGATGCAGCGCACCGGCACGAGCGCCGCCGACTACCGCCGCCTGATCCTCGCGGGCGACCGCCGGCAGTTTCTCTCGTCGTACCCGCTGGACGAGTCCTCCACGACCGACGACCGACCGTTCTTCTTCCACACGACGCGGCTGCGCGACCAGATGCAGGTCGCCTTCGGCCGCAGCATGCTGTTCGGCAACGGGCTGAGCGCGCTGATGACGCTGATGGCGATTTCGGCCCTGCTGGTCGTCCTGTTCGTCATCGGCCCCCTGCTGGTCGGGGGCGAACGGCCCGGCGCGGGATGGGGTGCGTGGCTGGCCTACTTCGGTGCGCTTGGCGCCGGCTTCATGCTGCTCGAGGTGGCACTGCTGCAGCGGTTCGTGCTGCTGCTCGGCCACCCGGTCTACTCGCTGACGGTGACGCTCTTCTCGCTGCTCCTCGGCACCGGCGTCGGCGCGTTCGTCAGCCGGAGGATCGAGCACGCGCGCGTGCGCGACGTGACGGTGCGGGCGCTCGCCGGCGTCGCGATTGTCGCGGTCGCGGCGGCGCTCGGCCTGGCACGGGTCATCGACGCCGGCATCTCATGGACGCTGCCGGCCCGCATCGTGTTTGCCGTGGCGCTCGTTGCGCCAGTGGGTATCCTGCTCGGCATGCCGCTGCCGGGCGGCATGCGGCTCGTCGCCGCGGGCCGCGCCGAGATCATTCCGTGGGGCTGGGGCATCAACGGCGCCTTCTCGGTCGTCGGCGCGACCCTCGCCGTGTTCATCGCGATGAACTGGGGGTTTTCAATCACTCTCCTCAGCGCAGCCGCCGTGTACATGCTGGCGGCGGTGACGCTGAGACGCGCATCATGATGCCGTCCTTACCCGATCTCGTGCGCGGCGCCACCTTCGACGACTTCCTCTTCAACCCGCAGTACGGCGTCGTCGAGCGGCGCGATCCGTCCGCCGTCGATCTCAGCTGCCGGTTCTCCACCGGACTCGCGCTCAAGCGGCCGATCGTCTCCGCGAACATGGACACCGTGACGCGATCGGCGATGGCGATCGCGGTGGCGGAAGAAGGCGGCCTCGGGATCATCGACCGCGGGTTCCGCAGCGGCGAAATCGAGCCGCAGGTCCGCGAGGTCGAGATCGTCAAGCGGAAGCAGCATGGGATCATCGCAGATCCCTACACGATTGCCGCGGAGGCGAGCCTCGCCGAGGCCGCCGGGCGGATGCGGGCGACCGGCGTCGGCACGCTCGTCGTCGTCGATGGCCGCGGCCGCCTGCAGGGGCTGCTGACCAGCCGCGACCTCCGGTTCGTCGATCGGTCGCAGGGGACGGTCGCCTCGCGCATGACGCCGCGGGAGCGGCTCGTCGTCCAGCGCGGCACGCCGGACCTTGGCGCCGCCGAGGACGTGATGCGGGCGCAGAAGATCAAGAAGCTGCCGCTCGTCGACAAGGACGACACGCTGCTCGGCCTGATCACGGCGAAGGATCTCGTGCAGCAGCGGCAGCTGCCGTTCGCGACGCGCGACGAGCAGGGGCGGCTTCGCGTCGGCGCGGCGATTGGCGCGAAGGGCGATTACCTCGAGCGCGCCGCCGAGCTGGTCCGCGCCGAGGCGGACGTCATCGTCATCGACATCGCGCACGGCCACTCGGTCGTGATGGCGCGCGCGATCGAAACGTTCCGCAAGCGGTTCGACGGCGTGGAGCTGGTCGCCGGCAACGTCGCCACGGCCGAGGGGACGCGCTTCCTGCTCGAACGCGGCGTCAACGGCATCAAGGTCGGGATCGGTCCGGGCGGCGGCTGCACGACGCGGCTGAACACGAACTTCGGCGTGCCGCAGGTGCAAGCGCTCGTCGAATGCCGCGCGGCGTCGGGCGGCCGCGTGCCGCTGATTGCCGACGGCGGCGTGAGGCGCGACGGCGCGTTCGTGCAGGCGCTGCTCTTCGGCGGAGACACCGTCATGCTCGGCAGCGCGCTCGCGGGCACGACCGAGACGCCCGGCGACATCGTCCAGAAGCCCGTCGTCGTCCCCGAGTCGCACAAGACGGTTCGGGTGCCGTTCAAGGTGTTCCGCGGGATGGCGTCCCTCGAGGCGATCGTCGATCGCCTGGACGTGGAAGACCTCGAGGCCGCCGACGTCGAAGCGCTGGGCGCCGAGGGGATGGAGGTCGCCGTCCCCGCGCGCGGCTCGGTGCGGCCGATCCTCCGCGACATGCTCAAGCATCTGATCTCCGCGATCAGCTACGGCGGCGCGGCGAGCCTCGCCGAGTTGCAGGAGATGTTCCGGAAGAATCCCGAGCGCTATGTCATCCGACTGACGGAATCATGCCGGCGCGAATCGTTCGACAGGTAGGGAATGCCGCGCGTCTACAGTGTCAATGGTCCGAAGTGCCCCTCGTACCTCTCGCTGAACTCCTTCATCGTATAGGCGTGGCTCTGCCCCCCGAGATGCTCGAGCGCGTAGGTCGCGGCCACGGTGCCCAGCTGCGCGGATTCCTTGAACGACTTCCCCATCGCCATGCCCTTCATCAATCCGCCGCGGAACGCGTCGCCTACGCCCGTCGGATCGACGATGCGATGAGGCGTGATTGAGGGCACGTCGATGCGCGAGTGTGACTCGTAGACCGAGCAGCCATCCTCCCCGCGTGTGATCACCAGCGCCGATACCTGCTCCAGCACCTGCTCCTCGCCCAGTCCCGTCTTCTGGCGGATCAGCTCGAACTCGTAGTCATTGCTGATGACGAGCCGCGCGCCGGAGATGCCGTCGCGCAGGTCGTCGCCCGAGAGCCGCGCGCACTGCTGGCCCGGATCGAAGATGAACGGCACGCCGATCGTCCGGCACTCCTCGGCGTACTGGATCATCGCGCCGGGGTCGTTCGGCGAGATGATGACGAGGCCGGGCTGCTGAAT
>DASQAX010000067.1:0-19635 GCA_035635535.1 Vicinamibacterales bacterium
CGCGAGGGTCTCGAGCATGATGCGCACGTCGAGCCAGAGCGAGCGGTTCTTGATGTAGTACAGGTCGTACCGCATCTTCTCCGTCTCTTCGACGAGGTTGTTCGCGTAGCCGTAGCGGATCTGCGCCCAGCCCGTGACGCCGGGGCGCACGGTCGAACGCAGGCCGTAGTAGGCGATCTTCTCCATGAAGACCGCCTGGTTGGTCACCGGGTGCGGCCGCGGTCCAACGAGGTTCATGTCGCCGCGCAGCACGTTCACCAGCTGCGGCAGCTCGTCGAAGCGGAACCGGCGCAGGTAATGGCCGACGCGCGTGATCCGATCCACGTTGTCCGACACCCACTCGGACCGCGCCTCCGCGCACGGGTGCATCGTCCGGAACTTGATGAGGCCGAATGGCCGCCCGTTGCGGCCGGCGCGCTGCTGGATGAAGAACATCGGCCCGCGTGAATCGAGCTTGACCGCGATGCCGACGGCGATGAGGAACGGCGCGCAGAGCAGCACGCCGGCGATGGCGCCGACGACGCTGACGACGCGCGCGATGAGGTCGGCGGCGCCGTGGTTCCGGAACCCCTTGGCCAGGATGAGCATGCTCGGCCGGATCGCTTCGATGGCGAGCTTGCCCATCAGGCGCTCGGAGAAGTCGAGCGCGTCCTCGACGACGATGCCGCGGACACGCGCTTCGAGCAGCGTCTGCAGCGGCAGGCGATCGCGCCGGTCGGCGAGCGCGACGACGATGAACGCCGGGTGCAGCCGGTTGATGATCTCGGGGAGCGAATCGCACGGCCCGAGCCAGCGGTTGTGATCCGGCGAGCCGGGCTCCGGCTCCTGGTCGTCAACCGTGCCGGCGACGATGTAGCGCGGGTTCTGCGCGGACTCGATCTCTTCGATCAGGGTGGTGGCCAGCGGCCCCGATCCGAGAATCAGCACGCGGCGCGACTGGTCGCGCATGTCACGAAGTTTTCCTACCATGGGTTCGGCGCCTATGCCTCCGTTGCCACCTGCTCGGGGAAGTAGTCCTTGTAGTACGCGTCGTAGTAGCCGAACATCGGCTTGCTGTCGCGGTTGAAGACGATGCCGAGCACCTTGCCCGGGTCGAGCATGTTCAGCGCTTCGCCCAGCAGCTTGCGCGGCGTCTGGTTCGCCGCGACCACCATCAGCACGCCGTCAACGGCGTTGGCCAGGAGCGCCGAGTCGAACACCGGCAGCAGGGGAGGCGTGTCGAGCACCACGTAGTCGTAGCGCTGGCGCGCTTCCGCGAGCACCGCGTCGAGGCGCGACGAGCGCAGAGTCTGGTGCACGGCGCCGTTGCGCGTGCCCGCCGTGAGAATCGACAGGTTGAACGGCTTCAGTTTCTGGGTGGCGCTGTCGAGCGTCGCCTGCGGGTCCGCCACCACCTCCGTGAGTCCTTTCGAGGCGGCGTCGATGGCGAGCTGCCGGGCGACGGCCGGCCGCCGCAGGTCGGCGTCGATGAGCAGCACGCGCGCGCCCTCGGCGCCACGCGCGAGCGCGCCCGCCAGGTTGATGGCCGTCAGCGTCTTCCCTTCGCCGGCCGCGGGGCTGGTCACCGCGATGATCTGCAGCGTGCGGCCGCGCCGCAGCCGCTCGATGGTGAGCCGGAGCCCCTGGTACTGTTCCGCCGCGAACGATCCCGGCGAGGTAAGAGCCACGAGGTGCCGGTCGATCTGTGTCTTCTTAGCCATGTCCAGTTCCCTCACCGCCTAGCCGGCGCGCCCGATCAGACGGGCGAGTTGATCGTTGCCATGAGCGAGATACGCGGATGCCGCGGCGATCAGCGCGATCATCGCGATTGCGGACACGGTCGCGAGGCCGGTGAACAGCCGGCGCTTCAACGGCATCGGCCCGATCGGGGGAATCGAGACGAGGATCGGAACGCTCGTGAACTCGCGCAGCTCGTCGATGCCGTGGAACGACGCGTCGAACTGCTCCGCGGTGAGCACCATCGCGACTGCCGCGGCAATCGCGAGAAGAATGCCCATCAGGATCAGGCGGATGCGGTTCGGTCCCGTCGGCCCCTCGGCCGGCAACGCCTGCTCCAGGACGCGGAACTGCTCGCCCTGCCGGTCCGTCTCGACGCTGGCGGACAGCTGCGCCTCGTCGTACCGCTTGAGCATCGAGTCATAGAGGTCCTTCGCCACCTGGCGGTCGCGCGTGATGAGCGCGTATTCCTGCTCGCGCTCGGGCGCGCCCTCGAGACGCTGCTCGAACGAGGAGATGGTCCCGCGAATGGCGGCCTCCTCGTCTTTCAACTTGGCGAGCTCCCCATCGAGGCTCTCGATGGTCTTGCGCCTCGGCGCCTTGGCGTCGTCGGCCGCCGCGGTCGATGCGGCCGCAGCCACCTGCAGCGCCTCACGCTTCTTCTGGAGCGCCGTTTCGTCCTGCTTCTGCTGCTGCTCGAGATCCGCGATCTGCTCCTGCATCCGGACGACGTCGGGGTGCTTGCTCGTGAACTTCGTCTGCAGCTGCGCCAGGTCCCCCTTCAGCTTCTCGAGCTGCTTCAGCCGCTCGATCATCTCGGGCGAGGCGTCGGGGTTCTCGGCGCGCGCGACGTTGGTCGGATCCTGCAGGCCGTCCATCAGCTTCTCGCGCTGCTCGATGAGGCGAATCTGCTGCTCGCCGTTGAGGCGCAGCTGCGTGTTCATCCGCTCCAGCGTCGCCAGGTTCATCCCGATCTGCTGGGGCAGCTGGCCCGTGTACTTCGTGGTGTACTGCGTGATCATCGAATCCTGCCGATCGAGCTGCCCCTTCGCTTCGGCCAGCTGCTCGCGCAGGAACTTCAAGGTGCCGAGCGCCGACTGCGACCGCATCGAGTCGTTCTGCTGGACGTAGAACGCCGCGATGGCGTTGGTGACGTCCGCCGCCGTCTTCGCGGAGTCACCCGTGTATTTCAGCGTGAACGACACCGTCTTCACCTTGCCGCTCACCTGCTCCGGGCCCGACGGGTTCACCTCGACGTCGCTGCGCATCTGGTTCAGCGCGTCGTCGACGGCGCCGTGCGTCAACAGCTTCGGATACAGGTGGAACCGGTTGATCAGCGCGAGCGCGCGGTCACGGCTCAGGATCTCCTGCTTGATGATGTGCAGCCGGCTTTCGAGCTCGCCCGGCGCCGACTCCGCGGAACGGACGATGTTCTCGTCGATCGGCCGCTCGATGAGCACCAGCGCCTGGCCCTGGTAGATGTCGGGCAGGTAGATCGCGAACGACACGGCCGCCGCGAGCACGGCGCCGAAGGTCGCGAGGGCGAGAAGCCGGCGCCGGCGGAGGATGTCGAGAATCCTCACGGCCAGCGAGTCGTCGGCGGTTGAAGCGAGCAGGTCACGCGCCATTGAAATCCTCTCCTACGGAACGACGATGACGTCGCCGGCGCGGACATAGAAGTTGTCCTGGTCGTGGCCCTCGGCGACCTTGCGGTAGTTGAACTGGATGCGGTCGGTCTTCGTGCCGCTCTGGCGCAGCACGACGATCTTGTCGCGGTTGGCGAACTCGGTGAGCCCCTGCGCGCGCGCGATCAGCTCGAGCACCGTCGCCTGGCTCTTGATCTCGTAGTCGCCCGGCATCTTCACCGAGCCGACGACGGCGACCTTGAAGTTGTGCACCTCGCGGACGATCACCGAGACCTCGGGAGTGGGCAGGTACTCGGCGAGCTGCGCGGTGAGGTGCTGGCGCAGCTCCATCGGCGTCAGGCCGGCAGCCTGGACGTCGTTGACGAGCGGCAGCGACACCTTCCCGTCGGGACGAACGGGCACGACGCGGCACAGCTCCGGGCAGTTCTTCCAGATGCTCACGTCGAGGACGTCTTCCGGCCCGATCAGGTATTCCTTCGACATGTCGACCGCGCTCGAACTGCGGACGACCGGCGGCGTCGCGGGGACCGCCACGGGCGTTTCGGCGACGGGCGGCGCTGCGGCGACCGGATTAGCGGGCGCGGCGGGATCGCCCGCGGCTGGTTCGACGCTGCTCGGCCCCGACGCGGGCGGTGGTACGACCAGGGTAGCAGCCGTCAACTCGGCCTGCGTGGGCGATGCCGGCTGCGAAGTGCCCTTCGAGCCCATGAACGGGACGGCGCATGCGCCGAGCATCAGGACGAGCGGCACCTGGCCGAGGAGTGCGATTGACGGACGACGGATCATTTCTCAACCCCTTTCGCGCGCACGGCCGGATCGTCCGGCCCCTTGGTAGAACGGCTGTAGCGCGGCGCGACGGTGACGCTCACGCCAAAGACATGCCGCCACACGTCGGCATCGGTGAAGACGTTGCGGCGGATGTTGCCCTGCTGGTAGTCGACGCCGTAGGAGGCGTTGAACGTGTAGAGCCCCCCGGGCGTCCACGACGCGATGAATGTCTGGCGATAGTTGGTGAGACGATGGGTGTCGAGCGTATCGATCGCGCTGACCGCCGAATGGCTGCTCACCTCCATCGTCCGCCGGAACGGCCAGGTGACGCGCGCGCCGCCGCCGTTGAGGACGACGGGCCCGCGGATGCCGAGCACGATCGTCTCGGTGTGCGCGTAGTCGACGCCGACCTTGAGGCCCGGCGTCTCGCGCGTGATGCCCGCGCTGATCTCAGGCTGCAGGCCGCGATACGACGACACGCGCGGCCCCGCGAGCAGCGAGAACCGGCCGGCTGGCGAAAACTGGTGATCCCACCCCCCGAGCACCGCCACCGAATCGCTGGCGTTGGTCGCGTCGGTCGGATCGGCGAAGTGGCGCTCCTGCACGAGGCCGCTGATCGAGGAGCGCGCGTTGAGAATCTGCGACAGCCCCGCGCGTGCCATCTGCATGCGTCCGGTGCCGTTGTCCACCAGGCTCTCCGCCGTCCAGTCGTACGCGCCGGTGACCGCCGTGTGGGGCCGGAAGCGATGCGAGAAGTTCGGCGACACCTCCCAGCGGTGCGCCTGGCGGCGATCCGTGAGGATGCCGGTGCCGATGTTGATCTCGCCGGGCGTTTCCGTGCGGTCGTACTGCGCCATCAGACCGAGCGTCGTCATGTCGGTCGAGCGGTACTTCATGGTGGCGTCGGCGTGGCGCCGCGCGTCGATCATCGTCAGGTCGGCGTGATTCGAGTGCTGCGAGTCGAAGGTGAAGAGGCTGGAGATGTTGAGGCGGCGCGTGTCGATGGCGGTGCCGAAGCCCGGGCGCACCATGAGCATGTGCCCTGTGTCGCCCTGCGCCTGCGCGAAGAGGTTGTCGTCATAGAGGCTGCCGATCGTCACCGACGGCACGGCTTCGATGTGCGACTGCGCCGCGGCGGCGGCCGCGTGGAGCGCGCTCGCGGCGACGATCAATGTGGTGACGGCTGCTGCTTTCATATCCCCCGTTCGTCCTTCAGTTACGGCTCACCTACGGCGCGGCTGAAGTGCAATAACTGTTCACATAATTCCCGTTCCAACGATTTCGCCAATGTGGCTATCGCGGTTCCAGAAAGTCCCCGCGACGGTTTGAACGAGGGCACTTCACGCGCTGCGGCGTGGTCGATCGCGCCGCTCTGGGAAGCGCGCTTCCACTTCAAGGGGGCAGAGGGCAGGGCGCCGGTGTCAGCAGGTTGCAGGAACAACCACACCACGACCTGCTGCGACCGGCCACTCACCATCTGCAAGCTGTGAAATTAGTGTCGCGTGCGCGAGTGCGGGGAGCCGCCGCGCCAGTTGACGACCGGGTGGGAGAGCGCCTGCTGTTTCAGTGAATCGGGGTCCACCGCGTGCGTGGGATAGCACGCGGCGCCGACGGAAATGCGAAGCGGCGTCGTGAACTCGTAGTGATCGATCCGCTGCACGAGCCGGTCGATCACCCTGGTCGCGTTGTCGTAGTCGGCGTCGAGCAGGACGAGCGAGAGCACCCCGGTTTCGGTGCTCCCGAGCAGATCGGTATCGCGGACCTCGTGGCCGATGATGCGCGCCACCTCGTCGAGCGTCCCGTCGTCGGCGGTCACCGTCATCCCGTCCCACTCGCGGCGCGTCTCGAGCGCGACGAGCGTCAGGTAGTTCTGCGAGCGGACGGCACGCTTCATCTCGCCATCGAGGACGAATTCGAACGCGCTCGACGTCAGAAGGCGCGAGCCTTCTTCTTCGAAAAATGGGTCGGCCATCGGGTCTACGAGGCCTTGTCCAGGCCGTTCTCCTTGATCTTGTACAGGAGGGCCTTGTAGCTGATGCCGAGGATCTCGGCGGCTTCCTTGCGGTTCCACCGGGTCCGCGTCAGCATCCGGAGAATCAGCTCGCGTTCCGCTTCACGTGCGGCGGTGCGAGAGATGTCCTTGAGCGAGACGTTGGACGCCGCGGTCGCGCCGGCCGACGCCGCCACGGCGGCGACCGAGCCGATGCCGATGCCAGCCGGGGCCACCGCCGCCACTGCCACGGGCGTCGCCGCCGCAGCCGGCGGAGGCATGACCGGCTGCAGCGGTGGAGCTGTCGCATGCGGAGCGGAGTAGGAGGAGGTCGTATGCGGCAAGTTGTGGAGCGTCGCCGCCGGCTGCTGGAGCTCGTGGACGATCGCCGTCTCGCTGCCGAGGACGACCATCCGCTTGACCATGTTTTCCAGCTGCCGGATATTGCCCGGCCACTCATATTCGAGGAACAGGCGCGAGACATCGGGAGAGACGCCAGGCAACGGCTTGTTGTACTGGACCGAATACTTCTTCACGAAGTGATCGGTCAGCATCGGAATTTCTTCGCGGCGTTCGCGAAGCGGCGGAATGGTGATCGTGACGACGTTGAGACGGAAGTAGAGATCTTCGCGGAACCTGCCGGCGGCGACGGCCGCCTCGAGGTCGCAGTTGGTCGCGGTGATGACCCGGACGTCGACGTGCACGTCGGCCTTGCCGCCGAGGCGCGAGAACTCGCCGTCCTGCAGCGCCTGCAGCAGCTTGGCCTGGAGCGGGAAGCTCATGTCGCCGATCTCGTCGAGGAACATCGTCCCGTGGTTGGCGAACTCGAACTTGCCCGGCTTGTGCTGGATGGCGCCGGTGAACGCCCCCTTCTCGAACCCGAACAGCTCCGACTCGAGCAGCTCGGTCGGCAGCGCCGCGCAGTTGACCTTCACGAACGGCTTGTCCTTGCGCAGCGACTGCTCGTGCAGCGCGCGGGCGACGAGCTCCTTGCCGACGCCGCTCTCGCCGCGAATCAGCACCGTCACGTCGGTGTCGGAGACGCGCTCGATCAGGTCGCGCACCTCCTGCATCTGGTGGCTGTGGCCGAAGAGCATCGTGTAGCGCGATTGGTCCTTCAGCTGCGCGCGGAGCGAGGCGACCTCCTGGCTCAGTTGATGCTGCTTCAGCGCTTTCTCGATCACCACCTCGAGCTCGCTCTCCTCGAACGGCTTGCAGAGGAAATCGGTGGCGCCGAGGCGCATCGCCTGGACGACCACGCTCGTCCGCCCCTGGCCGGAGATCACGATGATCGGGACGTCCTTGTCGATCTTCTTGAACGCGGCCAGCGCGGCCAGCCCGTCCATGTTGCCGGGCATGACGACGTCGAGCAGCACCGCGGCGGGACGCTCCGCGTGGAACCGCCGCACGGCTTCATCCGCGTTCGTCGCCGTCAGCGCGTTGTAGTTGCGCGCGCCGAGGAACGAGCGCAGGAACCCGCACATCGCGAGATCGTCGTCTACGACCAGCACCTGAGATTTCTGACTCATCGCCCACAGTCCTTCCGCCCGCCGAGTTCGCGGACGAGGTCCGTCGAGCAAGCGAAGTGCCACAGCAGAAAAACGTTGGAACTGAAGGCAAAAATGGGTTTTCTGGAGAATCGGTTCGCGTCGAAGGGGAAAAGGCGCGCCCGGACGGAAGCGCCTTTCTCATAAAGGATGGGAAGAGGGTCGGCTGTTACGTACTCAGGAGTAACCTGTCACGGCCGCTCGATGCCCGTTTCCTTGATCTTGTTCAGCAGCGTCTTGTAGCTCACGCCCAGCAGTTGCGCGGCCTTGCGGCGGTTCCAGTGCACCTGGCGCAGCGTGTCGGCGATCACGATGCGCTCGGCCGAGAGCGCGGCTTCGCGCGCGACCTCCGACAGGCGGCGGCCGTCCTGCGCGGGCGGCGGCGCCACGTCCCCGGCATCCTCTTCGTTGGCGGCGTCGCCGGCGCGGGGCGGCGCGGCGACGGCCTGCGGCGGCGGCGCGGGGGCCGGCGCGTGGAAGGCGGGCGGCGCCGGCTCGATCGCCGGCGGATGCGGCACGAGCCGCGGCCGGCTGATCTCGCGCACCACGAGCTGTTCGTCCTGCAGGATGACGAACCGCTTGATCATGTTCTCGAGCTCGCGCACGTTGCCCGGCCACTCGTAGGTGAGGAAGCGCTGGCGCAGGTCCTCGGAGAGCGCACGCACGGGACGGTTGTAGCGCTGCGAGTACTTCGCGATGAAGAAGTCGGTGAGCTTCAGGATCTCGTCGCACCGCTCGCGCAGGGGCGGCACGTACGCCTCGATGACCTTCAGCCGGTAGTACAGGTCCTCGCGGAAATCGCCGCGCACCATCATCTGCTCGAGGTCGCGGTTGGTGGCCGTGACGACGCGGACGTCGACGTTGATCTTCTTGTTGCTTCCGAGCTTGGTGAACTCCGCGTCCTGAAGCACGTGCAGCAGCTTGGCCTGCAGCGCCGGCTTCATCTCGCCGATCTCGTCGAGGAAAATCGTGCCGCTGTGCGCCTGCTCGAACTTGCCGATGCGCGTCGTCGCGGCACCGGTGAAGGCGCCCTTTTCGTGTCCGAACAGCTCGCTCTCGAGGAGTTCGGCGGGCAGCGCCGCGCAATTGACCTTGACGAACGGTCGCTGCTTGCGCGTCGAGCGCTGGTGGATGGCGCGCGCGACGAGCTCCTTGCCGACGCCGCTCTCGCCGCGGATGAGCACGGTGACGTCGCTGTCGGAGACCTGCTCGATGATGAGCGCGACCTGCTGCATCGCGGGGCTCTCGCTCCACCCGATGAACGCGTCGCTCTGGTCGTCGCTCAGCTGACGCCGCAGGTCGGAGAGCTCGTGCACGAGCCGGTTCCGTTCGAAGGCCTGCTTGATCGCTGCGTCGAGCGCAATCTCGCCGAGCCCCTCCGGGTCGTCCGGCTTGACGACGTAGTCGGCGGCGCCGAGGCGCACGGCCTCGACGATCGTCGCGGCCTGCTCGCGGCCCGACAGCATGATCACCTGCAGCTCGGGACGCGCCGCTTTCAGCGCCTTCAGCGTCTGCAGGCCGTCCATCCCCGGCATCGCGACGTCGAGCAGCACGATGTCGGGCGGCTCGCCCTGGCGAATGGCCGCGACGATCTCGTCGCCGCGCGTGTACGAGCGCGCCTCGTACCCGCGCAGCGCGAGAAAGGTACGGAGATATCCCGCGAAGCCCGAGTCGTCGTCGACGACCGCGATGTTCGCGGGACGTCGCTCGTCGGTGGTGCTGTTCGCGGCGTCGGAGCCGGCCCCGGCCACTGCTGACATCGTGATGTGATCCTCAGGTTCGGAGCGGTAATCTCAGTGCGGAGCCCGCGCGCGGGCGTTCGCCCGGCGCCGACCAGAGCGCGCCGCCCAGCGCTTCGATCACGCGCCGCGCGACCGGGAGCGCCAGCCCGAGCCCGCCGCGCCATTCGTCGAAGGGAGGCGGGGTGCCGAGGCTGGCGGCGACGAGCGACGGCAGCGCGTGTTCCTCGCCGATCGCGAGCAGGGCGAACGGTGGGGCGGCGTCGACGACCGAGCACTCGGCCACGATGACACCCGGTTCGCCGCGCTCTCTCAGGGCCGCGTGCAGCAATGTTTTGATCGCCACGGAGAGCCGCGCGCGATCGCCGATCACCGTGACCGGCCGGTTTGGCGCGCGCACGTCAAGTCGCACCCCGCGGTCTTCGCCCTCATGCATATCGCTCGCCAGCTCCGCAAGAAGACCGCTTACGTCGACGTCCATGCGGGCCACGGCGAGCTCGCTCGATTCGAGTTTGCCGAGATCGCTCATCTCGGCTACCAGGGCGCTGATCCGTTCGCAGGAACGTTCCGCTTCCTGGAGCATCTTTTTCTGTTTGTCGGTCAGCGGCCCGCCATGCTCTTTCAGCACCATCCGGATGTAGCCGCAGACCACGGTGACAGGTGTCCGGAGCTCATGCACGGCGAGCGACATGGCCCGGGGGAAACGGTCGTGTTCGGTCGGCACGTGTACGGCTTCGATAAAAACTCGGCTCCCGGCGGAGTACGCCGGCGCCTCCTCCAACTCGTGACACTACCACGCGCAGTGCCCCGGATTACCTCGGCCGTGACGGCGAAGCGGCCTATAATTAGCCTCATGTTGATCCGCCACGCACCCGACCTCCGGTTCTCGGAGATCACTCCGAAATCGCTCTACCTCCGCAGGCGCGAATTCCTGCAGACGGCCGCGGGTGCCGCGATCGGGGCCGCGGCTGTCGCGGTGGCATCACCATTTGCCGCCCGCGTCGCCGCTCAGCAGAAGGGCCAGGGCACAGCGCACGGCGCCAAGCTCGCGAACGTGAAGAAGAGCCCGCTCAGCACGACGGGCGAGAAACTCACGCCGTGGGACGACATCACCAGCTACAACAACTTCTACGAGTACGGTCCCTACAAGGAAGATCCGAAGGAGCAGGCGTGGCGGCTCAAGCCGCGCCCGTGGACCATCCAGATCGACGGCTTCGTCGAGAAGAAGGGGACCTTCGGCTTCGAGGAGTTCACGCAGCCGTACGCGCTCGAGGAGCGCGTCTATCGCATGCGGTGCGTCGAGGCGTGGTCGATGGTGATCCCGTGGGTGGGGATTCCGCTGAAGGACATCATCGCGACCTACAAGCCGACGTCGCAGGCCAAGTACGTCGAGTTCGTCACCGCGTTCAACCCGGCGCAGATGCCCGGCCAGTCCACGCGCCTGCTGCCGTGGCCCTACGTCGAGGGGCTCCGGATGGACGAGGCGATGAACCCGCTCGCCATCCTCGCCGTCGGTCTCTACGAGGAAACGCTGCCGAACCAGGACGGCGCGCCGATTCGCCTCGTGGTGCCCTGGAAGTACGGCTTCAAGGGGGTCAAGTCGATCGCGAAGATCCGCTTCGTCGACTACCAGCCGAAGAACACGTGGCAGGTGATGGCGCCGAACGAATACGGCTTCTTCGCAAACGTGAACCCGAGCGTGGATCACCCGCGGTGGACCCAGGCGAGCGAGCGCCGCATCGGCGAGTTCCTGCGGCGTAAGACGCTGCCGTTCAACGGCTACGCGGATCAGGTCGCGTCGTTGTACACGGCGATGGATCCCAAGAAGCTGTATTGAAGCCGATCGTCCTCCTCAAGAGAGTCATCTTCGCCGCGGCGCTCGTCCCCGCCGCGGCGCTCGTCGCCGACGCCTACCGGGGCGAGCTCACCGCGAACCCGATCGAGTACATCACGCATACGACCGGCGACTGGGCGATCCGCTTCCTGATCATCACGCTCGCGGTGACGCCGATCCGGCGGGTGACCGGGTGGAACCCGATCATCCAGATCCGCCGGATGCTCGGGCTCTTCGCGTTCTTCTACGCGACGCTCCACTTCCTCACGTGGTTCGTGCTCGACTGGTTCTTCGACTTCCGGCAGATGGCCAAGGACGTGGCGATGCGTCCCTTCATCACGCTCGGCATGGCGACTTTCGTCATGCTGCTCGCGCTCGCGGTGACGTCGACGAAGGGGTCGATCCGGCGGCTCGGCCGGCGGTGGACACAGCTGCACCGCCTGATTTACGTCGCGGCCTGCACGGCGCTGTTTCATTTCTGGCTCGCGCGGAAAACGGTCGTGCCGCAGTTCCAGGTGCTCCTCGTCGCGGCGGTGCTGCTGCTCGGGTTCCGCGCCTGGTGGACGCTGCGCACGCGGACGCGCGCCCAGGCCCGTCCATCAATCGCGCATTGAGGGCAGCAAGATAGACCTTCCAAAATTGCGCCTGAGCTTGCGATTTGACTTGGCCGGCCCTGCGCGCGACATTAGACGAGCGGGCGCATGGGGATCCACACCGAGTCCACGGCCACACCCACGCTCAACCCTCTCGTCCTGATCGTCGAAGACGACCTCGGCACCCGCACGCTGTACCGCGAGTACCTGCAGCACGACGGCTTCCGGACCGTCGACGCGCACAACGGCCACCAGGCGCTCGAAAAGGCGCGCACCCTCCGGCCGAACGCCGTGCTCACCGATCTGGCGGTGCCCGGCATGGACGGCTTCGAGTTCTGCCGCGCGCTGCGCGACTCGCCGGCGACGCGCGGGATTCCCATCCTCGCGGTCACGGGGCACTCTGAATATCTGGACGAGCCCGATCGGTTCGCGCAGGCCGGCATCGCGCACGTGCTGATCAAGCCGTGCGCCCCCGACATCATCGCCTACGAGCTGCGGCGGCTGCTCGGCGACGCGGGCGCTACGCTGATTTCCTGACCCGCAGCACCTTGGTCAACGCGTCGGCGAGCACGTGCGGCTCGAGCGGCTTGCCGAGGTGCGCGTCGAAGCCGGCCGCGAAGGCGTTCTGCACGCTCTGCGGATCGGTGAAGGCGGTCACCGCGACGGCGGGGATCGCGCCGAGTGACGAGGGAAGCGCGCGCACGCGGCGAATCAGCGCGTAGCCGTCCTCGTCGGGCATCGCGATGTCGGTGAGCAGGACGTCGGGACGCCACTCGGACAGGATCTTGATCGCGTCCGACGCCCGCCCCGCGGTTCGCACCGACACGCCGTACATCAGCAGCATCGTGGCGACCAGTTCCTGCGTGGAGACATCGTCGTCGACCGCGAGCACCCGGCGTCCGCGCAGCGTGAGCGGCATCACGTGACCCAGGCGCGTGGCGCGTCCCGTCGGCATGCGGACGACGAAGATCGACCCGGTGCCCGAGCCGTTGTTGTCGGCGGTCGCCGTGCCGCCGTGCGCCTCGACGAGGTGCCGGACGATGGCGAGGCCGAGGCCGAGGCCGCCGACGGTGCGCGTGGTCAGCGATTCGCCGCGGCGGAACGGCTCGAAGACGTGCGGCAGGAACGCCGGGTCGATGCCGGGGCCGCTGTCCTTCACCACGAACTCGAGATCGGTGGGGCCTTCGCGCGCGCTCACCTCGATGCGTCCGCCGGCGGGCGTGAACTTCACCGCGTTGGCGAGCAGGTTCCACAGCACCTGGCGCAGTCTCGCCGCGTCGCCCGTCATCTCGCCGATCGCCGCGTCGATCGAGACCTGCAGCGCGATCGATTTCGCGTCGGCCGCCGGCCGGATCGTCTCGACGGCGCCGCCGATCAGCTCGCGCAGGTCGAGCGGCGCGATGTTCAGCCGCAGGTTGCCCGCGGACATCGACGAGAGGTCGATCAGCTCCTCGATGATCTGCATCTGCGCGGCCGCGTTGCGCTCGATCGTGTCGAGGATGGAGGCCCTCCGTTCGGGCGGCACGGTGCCGCGTCGCAGCATCCGCGTCCAGCCGAGCACCGCGTTGAGCGGCGTGCGCAGCTCGTGCGACAGCATGGCGAGGAACTCGTCCTTGACGCGGTTGGCCTGCTCCAGATCGCGAATCAGCTGCGCGCGCTCCTCGGACAGCGCGCGCTCGTGGTCCTCGAACTGCCGGCGCGCGGTCACGTCCATGACGGCGCCGGTCGCGAAGCGCGGCTCACCCTGCTCGTCGAGGATGATCCGCCCGCGATCCTGCAGCCAGCGCAGCTCGCCGTCCGCGCGGACGACGCGATATTCGATGCTGTATTCGCTGCGCGTGGCGATCGCGTTGTCGATCGCCCGCATCACGCGCGGCTGATCGTCGGCGTGAATGCGCGTGAAGGCGGCGTCGCGGAGCGGCCCGTGCGTTTCGACCGATTCGAGGCCGAGGATGCGGTTCAGGCTCTCGTCGTGCGTGGCGACGCCCGTGTCGAGGTCGACGTGCCACGTGCCCATTCCCGCGGCGCCCAGCGCGTTCCGGAGGCGGTGCCAGGCGAGAAGAATGTCCTGCGACGGCATGCCTTGCCCCGAGGCAATGCACAGCCGATGCCTCAGCGGGACGCGCGCCGCTTGGAGAACGATTCGGGTGCGATGTCCGCCGACAACGGCTGGGCTCGCACCTTCCCGATCTCCTTCCCGAGCTGCTTGAGCCGCTCGATGGCCGCGCGCTGCGCGCTCATCTCGCGCTCGAGAATCTCGGCCTTCTTGGACAGGTCGCTGAACGGATCCTCAGATGCCGTCTTTCGCGGACGAGCCATGTCGACCCTCGTTTCAGTTGTCGGGGGAGCGAGACGGGTGGGATTATAACCTCTGCGGTTCGCGCGCGGTCGAGCGGTTCACGGATAATTTGCCCGATGTACCCGACGATTCTCCGTTTCGGCAATTTCGAGGTGACGAGCTTCGGCGTCATGGTCGCCATCGGCGCGCTCGTCGGCCTCTGGGTATTCGGCCGCGAGCTGGCGAGAAGCGGACTGCCGGCGTCGGGAAGCGATGCAGCGATGGCCGGCGTCTTCGGGGGACTTGCCGGCGCCAAGCTGCTCTGGGTCGTGGAGCACCTGGGGGACGAGCCGTTTCGCGACCTGCTGTTCAGCCGCGGCGGAATGAGCTGGTTCGGCGGCTTCGCGGGCGGCGTGCTGACGGCGCTGATCGTGATGCGGCGCATGCGTCTCCCCGTCGTGGCGACGGTGGCCGCGTCGACGCCCGCGCTCGCGATCGGTCACGCGATCGGACGGATCGGCTGTTTTCTCGTCGGCGACGACTACGGCCGTCCAAGCGATCTGCCGTGGGCCGTCGCGTTTCCGAAAGGGCTGCCGCCGATCGACGTGCCCGTGCATCCGACGCAGCTGTACGAGATGTTCGCGCTCTTCGTCGTCGCGTGGCTGCTGATCCGGTGGCGGCGCCGCGGCGTGCGGGATGCAATCGTGATCGGACGCTATTTAGTGCTGGCGGGCGCCATCCGGTTCGCGATCGAGTTCATCCGGGTGAACCAGCGGCTGGTCGGGCCCTTCACGCTCGCGCACATGGTGTCCGCGGCGCTCGTGGCGGTGGGGCTGGTCATCCTGGTCGCGGCACGCGACTCGTCTTGATCCTTTACTGACGTGTCTCCACGTGTTAGATTGATTACTTCCGCAACACGCTGATCGTCCTCTCGTGCGGTATCTGTCGCGGGGTGGAGCAGTCCGGTAGCTCGTTGGGCTCATAACCCAAAGGTCGGGGGTTCAAATCCCCCCCCCGCAACCATCTGAATTTGGAGCAGGAGATCGCCCGTTTCAGGCGACCTCTTGCCGCCTCCGGCTGCGGTGAGCATCCCAGCCAGATTGCCCTTGAGCGTGATCTTCAGGCCCTCGCCGTCCGGCTCGAGGAGGATGGCCTCGATCAGACCGCGAATGGCGTCAGCGGCAGGGATTCGGCGATCCTCGTCCTCTTGTAGGGCTCGGACCAACTCAGTGACCTTCTCGCGGTAGACGTCGGCCATCGCCGGATGGAGCAGTTCCGGCATGTCGGGAGCGGTCAGCTTCTTCTGAAGTTCGGCCTGCCGAGACTCGAGTTCGAGCAGCTCGCTCTTGATCGAAACTGCGGAAACACCGTCTTTGATCGCCTGTACGAGCTTGCGGATCTCCTTTTCCACCACTGCAAGTTCGTGGCGACCTTGGGAAACCTTCGCTCGGTGCTCCATGCGGAGGCGATTGAGCTCCTTCACGTACTCTTGGCAGAATTCCGCGAACAGGTCACGCCGCATCAACTTGTCACGAACAGCGAGGAGCACTCGAGATTCGAGCTCGGTTCGGCTGATCGTCCGTCGATTGGTGCACGTGCCGCGCGACCGCGCGTTGAAACACGCCAGGCGCTTCTGCCAGTACATCACGTACCCACCGCCACATTCGGTACACCTGGCGAGTCCGGAGAAGATGAATTTCGGCCGCCGCGCACGCTTGAACTTCTCTGGGTCGCCACACGTCAGCTTCCGAGTTGCAGCCTGGCGAGCCTTGACCGCGCTCCAGAGTTCATCGTCGACGATCCGCAACTCGGGGACGTTAGTCGTCACCCACTCCGACGGCGGATTGAGGCGAGAGACGCGTTTGCCTGTGTCGGGATCTTTCAAGTATCGAAGGCGGTTCCAAACGATCCTGCCGACGTACAGCTCGTTATTCAGAATGCCCGTGCCGCGAACAACGTTTCCATGGATCGTACTTGGGTTCCAACCGTTCTTGCCCGGGCCGGCGACGCCCTCCGCGTTCAATCGTTTCGCGATCGCTTTCGGCGACTGTCCTGAAGCGTAATCGCGAAAGATGCCGAGGACCACACCGGCTTTGTCCGCAAGGATTTCGCGTTCGCCCGTTGCGAGATTACCGCCATCGCTCAGCGATCGAACAACGCGATAGCCGTAGCACAAACCGCCGCCAGACCTGCCAGCCTCGACGCGGCCTCTCAAGCCCCTTCGTGTCTTGTCAGCGAGATCTTTCAGGAAGATCGCGTTCATCGTCCCTTTCAGGCCGACGTGAAGGTGGGTGATCTCGCCTTCGCTGATCGTGATGATGCGGACGCCGACGAACGTCAGACGCTTGAAGAGGCCGGCTGTGTCCTCTTGATCTCGGCTGAAGCGGTCCAGCGACTCGGCTAACACCACGTCGAATCTGTGGCTGAGCGCCTCTCGCATGAGCGCTTGGAATCCCGGACGCAGCAGCGTCGCACCGGAGATGGCGTGGTCCGAGTACTCCTCTTCGACGTGCCAGCCCTCTTTCTCGACGAATCGTCTGCAAAGCCGCAGTTGATCGGAGATCGATGCGTCGCGCTGATTGTCCGAGGAGTACCTGGCGTAGATCGCGGTCTTCATTCGACGTCCTCGGTCCGAGGTCCACTCTGCGCAGCCAGAGCGCGCGCGAACGCTTCGCGCGCTGCCTCTCGTGCGAGTGTTCGCGCGATTTCGCGCAGCAGCTCGGTTTCCCTGGCCAGCGTCACCGAGCCGGCATCAGAGCGTTTCGGCGGACGGACCAGATTCGACGAGTTCTCAGGTTTGCGTCGAGGAGCCATGATAGCGCCGATTCAACGGTTCTTGATCAATCTGGTCCTTCTGGATCGCTTGATCGACAACGGCATTCAGACCTTGTGTTGGAGAATGCCGGACGTCGCATGTAGCGACATCCGGCACCAACCGCCCGGCAGCTACGATGCCTGCGCGTTCTCGACCGGGGCCGGTGTCTCGGCGAGGTACGCGTGCAGCACGAGCTCTCGCACGTGATTCTGAGAGTTGGGATCGTCAATCGCCCGCAATAACGCGAAGTTGCGCCTCTCGCCGTGCACGGTGAACTGGCGCGCGGGGAACGTGACGTTGAAGCCGTTGCCGTCGCGGCGACGCCAGACGGCAAATCCGATCAACTTCAGCCCGTCGAGCGGCCCGCCGTTGAAGTGCAGCTCCGCGTCTGCCAGTTTGCCGGCGGGTGTCCGTTGTTCGTTGGGAAGAATCTTCACTATGGCAGTCATGGTGTCCTCCGAGTTTGGGTCCGGCCTCGACGGCCGGACCATGTGGTTGTTCGATGTCTACGCGTGTGCAACTGCGAGATCCGGGTGTGGTGCTCCGATCCGGTTCCACAACAGGTGTTGGAGCGTGTCCAGTCCGACGAGCACAGGGTCGGCTGGTGTGAAGAGGTGTTCGGCTTCGCGGTACCGCGCGCGTTGCCATCGGAGTTCGCTTTCGTCAACGAGAACGAGCCGCGCGGGTGCTTTCGCGCGCACTGAATCGATCACAATGGACGCTGCAGCCATCCCCGCCACATCCGAGAGTGGCGCTACATACAACGTGAGTGTCGCAGGTGCGTCGAGCTTCGGGGGTGCAGTCGTGACGTACGCGTGATATAGGCGCAGTTCCCGCCCGATCGCTACTTCGATGCTGGGTGTGAACGTCCGGGCGCACATGCAGTCCTCCTTCCGGCGAATCAAATCGCGGATGTCGTTGGCTCAGAGGTGGGCCATCACGCAAATGCCAAAGCGAGGCGGCCCGGAGGACCTGTCAAGCCCGCCAGCCCCGAAGGGGTCGGAGCGAAGCGGAGAGGCTTTACAGGTCCGAGGGACGCGGAAGAATCACGCTTCGTGATGGCCCTGCGACGTGTCATGCGAGGTCTCTGTCCTCGTTCTGTCGGGCGACGATGCCGGCCTCGCAGAAGCTGTAGTAGCGGCCGGAATCGCCGACGATCAGGTGATCGAGCAACGGCATGTCGAGCACGTCGGCCGCTCGTACGAGTCGGATCGTCAATCGCGCATCGTCCTGGCTCGGTGTTGGATCGCCGCTCGGGTGGTTGTGCACGACGATCAATCCGGTCGTGCCCGGCGTGAGGCAGGCGGGTACGAAGACGTCCGGCAGCGAGACGGGCGTGCTTTGACGCGTGCCGCGCGAGAGCACGTGCCAGGCAAGGAGGCGCCGTTTCGTGGACAGACACGCGACGGCGAAGACTTCGACAGGCTCTCCTGCGAGGAGCGGCGCCAGCGTGTGCGCCGCGACTGTCGGCTCGTTCAATGGCACAGCGGGCAGGTGTACGGCCTGCCCATCGTCGCCACGCAGAGTGCGATACGAGCAGACCAGCTCGCGGACGCGATGTCCGCGGCGGTGATCAGCGTGAGTGGACAGCAACATGGAATGTCTCCTTGTGCACGGGTGTGGCGTGGTTCGGTGAGCACATGTCTCCCGACAGCGCCGTGCTGCTGCGGGAATCGGCTTGGTGAGCGGTGGTGGTCAGTCCGTCAGCGAGGAACGAAGTGAATTGACGGTCGATCGCGTCGCGCATCGCACACACCTCCGGTTGAGCGCCTGGGCTCGATGAGCGGAGGCAGCCGCGTGCGCGACGGCAGTCGCGGGCGGAGTCACGGGAGGGCCGAAGGCCGACGCCGTGGGCGAGGGCCGTGCGAGCGAAGCTCGCACGGCAACGTTCACCCGGTCACTGGACCGTGGTGAGGAGACGGCTGGCGGCGCGATCGAGCATGAAGCGTGCGTCCTGCCAGGACGTGCGCTGACTGAGTCGCGTCAGTCCTTGCACGTAGCCCCAAACCGAACGCGGGTTCGACTCGTGCAGCTCCGCCAGTCCGTAGGCGTCGAGCGCATGCTTGCGCGACAACTCCAGTCGCTGCGTGGCCGTCTCGATCACCGCCTCGCGGGTGGGGCCGAGCTCCTGGGACGTGGCCCGCAGGAGGATCGACCGATCGTCCGCGAGAGTCGCGTCGAGCATGGCGCCGACCGCATTGAGCGATGCGGGCCAGGCGTCATGAATCGACGCTCCCACATGCCGGCGCCGCAAGCCGGCGATGTGGCGAAATCCCCAGATGATGTAGGGTAGGCGACTGGCGAGGTTCCATCGGCGCACAGCGCGCGTGTGGACCTTTTCCATTCGCCCCCCTCCGAACCGGACGTGACACTTTCGCATCATCCGGCTCTCCGGTGTCCCGAAAGACTCGATGACTGCAGGCGGCCACCGTGGATATCCACATGGCACTGATGACAGACGACGAGCGTCTTGCGGCGCCGCGCCGCCATCACCGTCACCCACAGCGGCTTGTCCGGTCGTCCTTTCCGTTTCAGGTCTTTGAGGGCGCGAATGTGATGCACCTGAATCCGATCACGGCTGCCGCACAATTCGCACTTATCCGCGAGGAGTCGTTGCACGATCTCCGTCGTGTTGGCGAACCGAAACGGAACGAATCGATCGTCAAGCGTGGCGTCCACACTCCATGCCAGCGAAATCCCACCCCATTG
>DASQAX010000068.1:0-1808 GCA_035635535.1 Vicinamibacterales bacterium
GGCTCCTGCTCGTTCTCGTCGTAGTTCGGGACCAGGTCGACGGTGTCCTTGTCGATGTCGGCCAGCAGCTCGTGGGCGATCCGCGCCATGCGGGCTTCGGTGTAGCGCATGGCCGCCGCCGGATCGCCGTCGATCGAGCCGAAGTTCCCCTGCCCGTCGATGAGCGGATAGCGCAACGAGAAGTCCTGGACCATCCGCACGAGCGTCTCGTAGATCGCCGAGTCGCCGTGCGGGTGGAACTTGCCCATGCAGTCGCCGACGACGCGCGCGGACTTCTTGTAGCCGCGGTTCCACGCCAGGCCGAGGAGCTGCATCGTGTACAGCACGCGGCGATGCACCGGCTTCAGACCGTCGCGGATGTCCGGCAACGCGCGTCCGACGATGACGGACATCGCGTAGTCCAGGTACGACTTCCGCATCTCCTCTTCGATGGGGGCGTTGATCTGTCGATCGGGCATCTAAATATCCAGGTTGGCGACGTCGAGCGCGTGCTTCTCGATGAACTCGCGCCGGGGCTCGACGGCATCACCCATCAGGACCGTGAACATCTCGTCGGCGCCGACCGCGTCCTCCATCGTGACCTTCAGGAGCGTCCGCGTCTCCGGATTCATCGTCGTTTCCCAGAGCTGCTCGGGATTCATCTCACCGAGGCCCTTGTAGCGCTGGAAGGAGGCGCCGGCCCGCGACTTGTCGAGGACGACGCGCCAGAGCTCTTCGAGGCTCTTCACGGGCGTCTCGGCGTCGTTCTCGTCGAGGACGACCGTCGGGCCCTTGGCCGCCGCCGCCACCTTTTCCCACTGCTCCAGCAGCGTGGTGTAGTCCTGCGACCGGAACAGCTCGGTGCTGAAGGTCAGCGGAGGGCTGCCGGCGATCACCACCGTGTGCGGATCGTCGTTGTCGCCCGGGCGAACCTCGACGTCGTGGCCGTTGACGGCCGCGGCCGCCACCTTCACCGCCTCGCCGATCTCCGCGTGTCCGACGCCGCGCTTGTTGCCGCGGAACTTCTGGCGCAGCAGCTCGGCGAGGATGCCCGCCGGCACGCCGCGCCGGACGAACTTGCCGAAGAGGCCGCGGTATTCCCCCGCCGCGCGCAGCAGCTCCATCAGCGCCTCGCCGACGATGGGCGCCTTGGTGCCGGGGACCTTCAGCTTGGCCGTGGCCACCCACGAGGTGAGGAAGAAGTCCTCGAACTCGCGGTCGTTCATCAGATATTTCTCGACCTTGCCCTTCTTCACCTTGAACAGCGGCGGCTGCGCGATGAAGAGGTTGCCCGCCGCGATGATCGCGTTCATGTGCCGGAAGAAGAACGTGAGGAGGAGCGTCCGGATGTGGGCCCCGTCCACGTCGGCATCCGTCATCAGGATGATCTTGTGGTAGCGCAGCTTGCTGAGATCGAACTCTTCCGTCCCGATCCCCGTGCCCATCGCCGAGATGAGCAGCCGGATTTCGTTGTGGGACAGGACCTTGTCGTAGCGCGCCTTCTCCGAGTTGATGATCTTGCCGCGCAGCGGGAGCACGGCCTGCGTCTTGCGATCGCGCCCCTGCTTGGCCGAGCCGCCGGCCGAATCGCCCTCGACCAGGAACAGCTCGCGGTACTTCGGGTCGCGCTCCGAGCAATCGGCCAGCTTGGCGGCCAGCCCCTCGTCGTCGCGCCCGCCCTTGCGCGTCAGCTCGCGGGCCTTGCGCGCGGCCTCGCGCGCCTGGGCGGCGCGCACGCACTTGTCGATGATCTTGCGCGCGGTGGTGGGATCTTCCTCGAAGGCCTCGGCCAGCTTCTCGTTGACGATCTGCTGCACGAGGCCCTTGAG
>DASQAX010000069.1:0-3430 GCA_035635535.1 Vicinamibacterales bacterium
TCGCCGCCGGAGCGCGTAGTAGTAATAGCCCGTCGACCAGCTGGCGCCGATATCATCCGCGAGATCGACGACCCGGCCGCTTTCCCAGCCGTTGACGACGCAATGGACCGCGGCGCCCTGGTCGCGGAGGCTGCGGAGCACTTCAAACGACATCCGTTCGAGGCCGAACACCGAGACCATGTTGCCCAACGCCGCCAGCACCCGCGGATGGCCGGCGTTGGCCGTCTGACGGGTTCGCCTGCGGGCCGCCGTCCGCTTTGCCGCTGCAACAACGCCATCGGTTGCGCGTTCGAACGAGAAAGACGAGACGGCGCGACGGCAGGTGTCGGCCGTGATGACGCCGCCGAGCGCGGCCTCGCGAACCTGGCGCAGCGATGCGGCGAGGCCATCGATGTCGCCCACCTCGTAGACGGCGCCCGACACGCCCGCGCGAACGAGATCGGTGGCGCACGCCACGCCGCTCGACACCACGCAGGGTGTGCCCGTCGCCAGCGCCTCGTTGACGATCAGTCCCCAGCTCTCGGTCTCGCTTGGCACCGCCACGCAGTCGGCGGCGGCAAGCGCGCGCGGCATCGCGGTCTGATTGAGGAACCCGCACCACGTCACGCGAACGTTCAACCGCTTCGCGGCCTCCCGCGTCGCATCCATCGACGGCCCATTTCCGGCCATCGCGACGACGACATCGGAGCCAAGCCGCGCGGCCGCTTCGATCACGTCGATGGGACGCTTGAGCGCGACGAACTTTCCCGCAAACAGGACCAGGAAATCGCCGGGCCCGGCGCCCATCTCCTGCCGCGCCTGCTGCCAGGCGCCGCCTGTCCCGAGGCAATCGGCGCCGGCTGCGAACGCGGCGTTGTCCACGCAGTGCGGGGAATCGAAAATCAGCGGCTCGGGCGCGCCGAAGTGCCGCAGGTATTGGCGGCTGCGCGTTCCAACGCTCAGGTAGCCGTCGAACATCTTCAGCGCGGCTCGCGTCCGGAGCGACCACGGGAGCCGCGTCAGCCCTCGCGGGCCGCTGAGCAGATTGCTGTCGCCGCGATAGAGCACAGGGATGTTCGCGCGCCGGCAGGCGGCAATCGCCCGCAGGTAGAACGTCGAGTGCCATCCAGGCACGATCACCGCGTCGGGCCGCGTGGCCGCGATGGCGTCGCCAATCGATCCGACGTCCGCGCCGGTAAAGCTCGCCGAATCGAACCTCCGATCCGGATGGGGCTCGGCGAGCACCCGGCACGTGTAACCCTCGGTCAGGCCCACGTCCCACGCAAAGGCTTCGTTGAAGCCCACGCCCTGCTGCGCGGGCGTCGGCGTGGACGCATAGAGCACCGTCAGCTCGATATCGCGCCGCTCGGCCGCGATGTAACGGAACCACGGCGCCATGTACTGCACCGGGTGCGTCTGCACGATTGTCACGCGCCAGCTGCCCGTCATGCGGCCACCTGATCGCAGACGGCCGCAAGCCGGCCGGCAAGCGCGTGCGCGGACCATGGCTCCAGCGCGCGACGGTCGATCCGAACGGGCGTGCCCGCGGTGGACATCAACGCCGCGATCGCCTCGGCGAGGCATGCGACCGTATCGCCGGCCGGACGCGTATCGCCGAAGGTCACGGTCCTCGCCGCGGGTGACGGTGCCGCCGCCTGCAGCATCGGGATGACGGTGCTGCGCTCGTGGTACAGGGCGAGCAGCGGCCGGTTCGCGAGCAGCGCCGGGAACACCTTGCTCGGCGTGTAGTGCGGCTCGGAGCTGCCCATCAGCAGCAGCGCGGACGCCTGGCGCAGCACGGCGAGCGCGTCGAGGTAGTCCAGGCGTGCGGGGTGTTCGTGCACGATCGAGTCGACGCCGAGCTCGCGCGCGTGCGGCATCACCCGCTCGCCGGTGGCCTCGGTCTGGTTGCTCGTGCCGAAGAAATAGAAGCGAAGGCGGCTGGCGACCGCCGGCTCACGCTCGATGACCATGCGCGCCGCGCGCAGGACCGCGCGCAGGCTCTCGATCCCGAGAGGAAGGAGCGTCCCCGTGTAACAGAGGTTGACGCGGCCGTCGTCGGGGATGAGCCGCGGCCCGCCCGGCCGGCGTTCGAGCGCGTCGATGTCACACGGGTCCCAGCCGATGGGAATCTCCGCGGTCACGCGGGGCCGTGCGCCCGTGCGGTTGATGGCCTCTTGGAACGTCCGCTCCGACACCGCGGTGACGCCGTCGGCCATGCGCAGCACGCGCGGCTCGAGCCGCTCGGCGAGTGCACGCGTCAAGCGGCTCCTCGAATCCACCGCTCCGTCCGCGCCGCCGCCGACCTCGCGTCCCCACGCGCCGACCCAGGGGTCCTGGTAGTCGAGGATGAACGGCACGCCGAAGCGCCGCTTGATCATCGGTCCGAGCACCGCGGGATAGGACGGATAAATCGTGATGAACACGGCGTCGAAGGCGTCGCGCTCGAACCGCTTCCACGCGGCGCGGCGCAACCCGGGCAGCGCGCGCAGGCCGAGGTCGCCGATGCCGACCGTTCGCGTCAGGCGCGGCGACAGCGCGTGGATGCGCTCGACGTCGAGTGATGCGGGCACGAGGGCGCGCAGCGCGGGGTCGATCCGCCCCTCGTACGCGTGCTCGTCGACGGTCAGGACCGTCGGACGCCAGCCGTACGCCTCGAGATGCGGCGCGAGCAGGCGCACCCGGTGCGTTCCCGCGCTGCTGTCGGGCGGAAAGTGCGGCGAGATCATCAGCAGGCGACGCACCTAGCCGACCGCCTCGCGGTAGATGTCTTCGTAGGCGGCAACGATGGCATCGCTCGAGAAACGCTGCTCGCAGTCGCGGCGGACAGCCCCGCGATTGATGCGATCGAGACGCGCCACGGCCTGCGTGGCCTCCGCAACGCCGCGGGCCAGGAACCCGTTGACGCCGTCGCGAACAACCTCGGGCACGCTGCCGCGCGAGAAGCCGATCACTGGCGTCCCGCACGCGAACGCCTCCGCCATGACGATGCCGAACGGCTCGTCCCATTCGATGGGCATCAGGAGCGCGGCTGCGGCGCCGAGCAGCCGGTTCTTCGCCGCGTCGTCAACTTCGCCGACATAGCGAACGAGCCGGCTGTCGATGTGCGGCGCGACCTCGGCGCGGAAGTAGTCCTGGTCCGCGACATTTCCGGCAATCACCAGCCGGCGCCCGGCAGCCCTGGCGATGTGAATGGCGTGGTGCGTCCCCTTGATGCGCTCGATGCGGCCCAGGAACGCGAGCGGCGCGTCCGCCTGCACCCTCATGACCGGAACGTACGCTGAGGGATCGACGCAGTTGAACACGGTCCGCCATCGCGCCTGCCCCGAGCGGAGTCGAGGGGTGCCGGCGGCGGCGCCGTTGGCCGACGCGTACAGGCTCGTCGAGCATCCCGTGAAGAGGATGGAATCGCCGCCGAGCGCGGCGGCACGACGAACGCCGGTCCACGGAA
>DASQAX010000070.1:0-6439 GCA_035635535.1 Vicinamibacterales bacterium
CGTCCTCGCGGCGGTCCTGTGGACGGTGTTGCCCGAGTCGCCGCGGTTTCTCGCGCAGCAGCGTGCCCGCTGGCCGGAGCTGGCGCGGCTGCTCCGACGGCTCGGCCACACGCTTCCGCCGGACGTCGCATTCGTCGACTCCCACGAGCGTGCCGTCGCGCGCCCATCTGTCCGCTCGCTCCTCGAGGGTGATTACCGGCGCGATACGCTCGCGCTCTGCGCCGCATTCTTCTTCTGCCTGCTGTCGGTCTACACGGGAACCAACTGGGTGCCGACGCTGCTCAGCTTAGCGGGGTTCGGCGATGCGATGGCAAACTACGGGTTGACCGCATTCAACCTGGGCGGCGTCGTCGGCGCCGTGCTCGGCGCGATGATCTTCGGTCGCCTCGGGTCACGCATCACGATGCTCGCGATGACGGCGGGCGCGATCGGCGGCTGCCTGCTGCTCGCCAGCGCGCCGATCGGGGCAGGGTCAACGCTCGCGGTGCTTGGGATGCTGGCATGGACCGGCGGCCTGATCAACGCGGTGCAGACGACGATGTATGCGCTTGCGGCACATGTCTATCCCGCGGCCATTCGCGCCACCGGTGTGGGCACGGCGCTCTCGTTCGGCAGAATCGGCGGCGTCGCCTCGGCGTTTGCGGGACTATGGGCGCTCAACTCAGGCCCGTCGCGCATGTTCATGCTCATCGCGGGCACGCTGTCGGTGGTGTTCGTCGCGCTCGCCTCGGTCCGCAATCACATCCCGCGTCACGAGCGGGCGAACCTGCGGACGACGCGCTCGACGAGCGCGCGGACGGCGCCCACATAGGATTCCGCCGACAGGTGCCGGTCGATCTCGTCGCGCGTCAGGTGACGCGTGACGGCCGGATCGCTGGCAAGCGCGTCGGCAAGCGTGCCGCCGCCCTGCGTGCGCTGCGCGGCGTGCTCGACCAGCCTGTGGGCGTCGGTGCGTCCGACGTGCGCCGCCAGCGCCATCGCCACGCGCTCCGACGCAATCAGCCCGCCCGTCCGCTCGAGATTCTCGCGCATGCGCGCCGCGTCGATGACGAGCCCCTCGAGCATCGACGCGACCGCCCGTGACGCACCGGCCGTCACCAGCACGAGCTCCGGCAGCGTCGTCCACTCCGCCTGCCAGCCGCCGAGACCGCGTTCGTGTTCCTGCGGCATCGCTGCGAGCAGCGTCGCCACGAGACCCGGCGCCCGGACGGCCGCCGCAAGCGCCACGGACGCGCCGACCGGGTTCCTCTTGTGCGGCATCGCCGACGAGCCGCCGGTCTGCTGTTCGGCCGCCTCGCCGACCTCGGTTTGCGCGAGCAGCGACACGTCGCGGGCGATCTTGCCGAGCGTGCCGCACGTCACGCCGAGCGCGCAGGCCAGCCGCGCGAGGCGATCGCGATGCGCGTGCCACGGCAGGTCGGGTGCCGCGAGTCCCAGGCGCGCCGCGAGCCGATCGGCGACCGCAACCCCCTTGTCGCCAAGCGCCGCGAGCGTTCCCGACGCGCCACCGAACTGCACGACGCGCGCGTCCTCGAGCGCCATGCCGAGCGACGCGCGCTGACGCATCAGCGCGTCGAGCCATCCCGCGGCCTTGACGCCGAAGGTCACGGGCGTCGAGTGCTGGAGCCACGTGCGTCCCGCCATCACCGTGTCGACGTGACGGCGGGCGTGCGAAGCGGCGGCGGCCGCCGCGCGATCGAGGTGCGCGAGGATGGGCGGAACGGCGCGCTGCAGCTGCAGGACGAGACCCGTATCGAGGATGTCCTGGCTCGTCGCGCCCCAGTGGACGTAGCGCGCGGCGCTGGCGTCGATCGCCTCGACTTCCTTCGTCAGGTGACGAACGAGCGGGATCGCCAGGTTGCCGTCGCGTGCGGCGGCCGCGGCGATGGCGCGGACGTCGTACCGGCCGGCATCGGCGGCCGCGCGAATCGGCTCGACGGCGCCGGGCGGCACGACGCCGAGCTCCGCCTCGACGTCGGCGAGCGCGGCCTCGACGTCGAGCATCGCCTGGAGGCGCGCGCGATCCGACAGCGGATCCGCAACGTCCGCGTCGCCGAACAGCGGGCCGAGCAGGCCAGACCCGTCGTCACTAGACATCGAAGAAGACGGTCTCGCCGGCGCCCTGCATCACCACGTTGAACAGATACCGGCCGTCGCCGGCGTGCCGCGCGATGAGCGTGTGACGACGATCGCCGGGAACGAGCGCGAGGATCGGATCCTGCGCGTTGGCGACTTCGTCCTCGAAGTAGAGGCGCGTGACGAAGCGCGTGAGGATGCCGCGCGCCATGACGCTCACGACGACGTGCGGCGCCTGGGTGCCGCCGTCGGGGCCCGGCACCGGTCCCGGCTTGATGGTGTCGAACCGGAAGCCGCCGTCCTCGCGCGTGTGCGCCCACCCGTACCCATTGAACGTGGGATCCGCGGCCTCGGCGCCGGCGTCCTCCGGGTGCCGATAATGTCCGCTCGCGTCGGCCTGCCACGTTTCGACGAGCGCATCGGGAATGAGGCGGCCCTGGCCGTCGAACAACTGCCCTTCGATGGTGATGCGCGTGCCGGTGGTGGCGTCGGAAACCTGGCGGCAGCTGGAGCGGCCGCGCACCATGATGCCGAAGTAGGGGCCGACGGTCTGCGAGGGGGTGATCCCGGACATCAGGGCAGCATCGGCGTGGCTTCGCGGCCGCGCAGCACGATGTCCCAGCGGAAGCCGAGCGCCCAGTCGGGCACCGTCAGGCCGATATCGAACGACGAGATCATCCGGTCGCGCACGGCGGGGTCGCGCACCGAGTTGAAGATGGGGTCGAGCGGGAACAGCGGGTCGCCGGGGAAGTACATCTGCGTGACGAGCCGCGTGAGAAAGCCGGGCCCGAGCACGGAGAAATGGATGTGTGCGGGACGCCAGGCGTTGTAATGGTTGCCCCACGGATAGTGGCCGGGCTTGATCGTGACGAAGCGATAGCGGCCCTCGTCGTCGGTGATGGCGCGTCCGGTTCCCGTGAAGTTCGCGTCGAGCGGCGCGTCGTGTGCGTCCCGTTCGTGCGCATACCGTCCGCAGGCATTGGCCTGCCAGATTTCGACGAGCGTGCGGGGCACGGGCCGTCCGTGCTCGTCGAGGACACGGCCCTCGACAACGATCCGCTCGCCGATGGGCGCGGACGCATGCTGGCGCGTCAGGTCGTTGTCCACCGGCCCGATCGCGTCGTACGGATACGTCGGGCCGGTGACCTCCGACAGCGTCGGCGGGATTTCGACGAGCGGCTCCAGCGGGTGCCGCAGCACCGTGCTGCGGTACGCCGGATCCTCGGGCGGGTGGACACCTGCCGGCACGCGCCGGTACGGCGCGGATGCCGCCGCAATCCTGCGATCCATGCGAGGCAATGATATCGAACGTAGGATACGGACGTGAAGATCACCGTCTATCAGAAGCCGACCTGCACGACCTGCCGCCAGGTGTACGCGGCGCTGCGCGACGCGGGCGTCGATTTCGACGCCGTGGACTACTACACCGACCCGATTCCGAAGGCAAAGCTGCGCGAGCTGCTGCGCAAGATGGGCCTGTCGCCGCGCGAGCTCCTGCGGACGAAGGAAGACGTCTACAGGAAGCTGCGCCTCGGCGAACGGGAGCTGAGCGACGCGGAGATCGTCGACCTGATGGTCGAGCACCCGGACCTGATTCAGCGGCCGATCGTGGAGAAAGGGGCCCGAGCGATCCTCGCGCGGCCGGCGGAGCGGCTGCGCGAGATCCTCTGAGCTACTTCGGCCCGCCCGTCTGCTGATCGAGCAGCTTCTTCAGCTGATCGACGTTCTCGTTCCTGGTGCAGAAGTTCTCGGTCAGATCTTCGTGGCCGAGCGACAGCGTAATCCAGGCGGAGGTCCACGGCCTGGTCAGCACCTTCGGATCCTCGATCGTGAACTGGTACTCGAGGTAGTTCAGCGACGGCCGGCGCAGACGCTCGATGACGCGCAGCTGATCGCTGTGGAACCACCCGTCGCGGATCCAGGTGCGCTCGTCGATGGAGATCGAGTCGATGACGAGCATGTCGCCTTCCCAGCGCGCGGTCTCGTCGCCGTTGAAGAGCGGCTCGAGGTCCTCGGGCTTCTTGTGCGGCCGTCCGTCGGTGTGCACGACCCGCCACCGGTTGTTGTTCTCGATCAGGTGGATCAGCTGCCCCGGCTTGGTGTCGATCTGATGGACGTACGCGTTGTCGGTGAACATGCCGGGCGTGCCGACCGGCGTGCAGTTGACGTTCGCGCTCCCGAGCTCGAGCTCCACCCGGGTGAAGCCTTTGTATTTCGCTTCGGCCCACGGCTGGAACGGAATCGGATCTTCCTTCGGCCGCTGCTCGGGAAGGACGCTCCACGCGTTCGCCTTCCCCGTGGGTCCCGGGAACCAGACGCCCGACAGGTCGACGTGACCGTCGGACATCCGCGGCGCCGGTCCTCCCGGCGGCAGCGGAACGGGCACGACGCTGCCCCTGGCCTCGACGAACGGCTTCGTGTCCCGTTCCTGTGCGGCCGCCGCGACCGGAAGCAGGCAGGCCGCCGCAAGCATCGCGCCGACGTACGTCTTCATCGTCATCTCCAGACCTTGGTGCCGAAGATCCCTTCGACATCCTGTCCCACGCGCTGGATGGTGCCGTCGGCGAGCTTGATGAACGATGCCGCGTAGCGATTGTCCGTGCCGTTGCGCGACAGGCACCCCCGGACCGTAACTTCCCTGCTGACGCTCCCGTTGAGCGCCGCGAACGTGGCGCCGCCGCGCTTCAGGTTCGATGTGGACGAGAGCTGAAACGTCATCGGCACGGCCTCGCCCGCCGGATTCTTCGCGTCCACGTAGATGTACGCGTGTGGATTCTCGTACGCGACCTTCGTCAGCACCCCGGTGATGTCGGAGCACTTGGACGCGTCGAACTCCACGGCAAACGCGTGGTGCGCGAACGCCGGGGACGCGGCGAGCAGTGCCAGGAGACAGATCGTGATACCGGCGGTCACTTTCATCGAGAGTCCCTCCATGGGCCGGTCTGAAGACCGGCCCCTACACGGCTGAAAGCCGTCCCCCATACGACGTAGGGGCCGACCTTCAGGTCGGCCCTAAAAATCATATTTGATTCCGAACTGCAGGATCCGCGGCGTTCCGGCCTGCGTCGTGATGCGGCCGAAGGTGCCGGCGTTGAAGTTCAGCACGGGATCGCCCCAGTTGAAGTGGTTGAGCAGGTTGAACGACTCCAGCCGAAGTTCGAGCCGCTGCGTCCCGCCGACGGCGATCAGCTTGGACACCGCGAGGTCGACGTTCCAGAAATTCGGACCGACGACGGCATTGCGCGGAAGGTCGCCCAGGGTTCCGGGCACCGGCTGCGCGAATGCCGCGCGGTTGAAATAGCTCGTCAGCGAGTGGTTGTAGAAGTCGTCGCTGACCTTGTTGGGCCGCTGATTCAGGATGCCGGTGAATGCGTTGTCGATCCCGCTGAGGACGTCCAGGCGATTCCCCGAGCGCGCGTTCAGGATTCCCGAGAACCGCCAGTGCGACGCCAATGCGCGAACCGCCGCGCCGCCGACGTCCGGAATTTCGTACCCGACCGTCGCCGTCGCCAGGTGCCGTCGATCCTGGTCGCAATACCCCGCGTCGAACGACGGGTCGTCCGGCTTCAGGTAGCCGCCGCTCGATTGATTGAACCGTGGATTCTGCGGCGTGCCCGTGCACCGTGACAGCGTGTAGTTGGCGCTGAGGCTCACACCGTCCGCGGAGCGGCGCTGCGCCGCCAGCTTCACGCCGGCGTAGTTCTGGTAACCAATATCGGTGTTGAGGTCGAGCGCACCGATGAACGCCGCCTCGCGCGGGTTCTGTTGATAGAGGATACGCCGCTGGTTCAGGTTCGACTGGGTCGAGCACACAGGATAGGTCACACCGTTGATCACGCAGGGACTCGAGCCCATGTAGACGCCCGGATTCAGCGCCACCTGCGCCCACAGACGATCGGAGTGGCTGCCGAGGTACGCCACGCTCACACCCCACTCGGTGCCGAGCTGCTGTTCCACGGTGACATTCCACGACTGCACCCGCGGAGAGTTGATGTCGGGATCCATCGTGCCAAAGGATCCAAACGCCACGTACGGTGTGTCCGGCCCGGTCACGATCGGATGGGGATCGCCGCCGACGCCTCTATACGGGTCGTCCAGCAGTCCCGTCGGATCCTGGATGATCGAGCGGTTGCCGAATGGCGGGGCCCCGGCGTTGATGTTGTGGTACTCACCGGACATGAAGTCATACCCCATGGAATACGACGAACGCAGCGCGAGGCGGCCATCGCCGCGCACGTCCCACGCCACGCCGCCGCGCGGTGAGAGGTTCCGCCACTGCTTGTTCAATCCGGTCTGCCCCTCGGGGAACCCGGGATCGCCGGGGTAGGTCAGACCCGTCGGCGCGTTGTGGAAGACGGTGCTC
>DASQAX010000071.1:0-3787 GCA_035635535.1 Vicinamibacterales bacterium
CGAACGTGACGCGTGCGTCCAGCAGGCCGCGCTCCTCGCGGCGAATCTCGCCGCGCAGCCCGACCGGTGGCCCGAATTCCGCCATCGCCTCTTTGAGCCGGCGGCGCACGGCCCCAAACAACTCATCCTCGCCGCGCTTGCGCTCGGCTGGTCGGAGAAGTGGCGTTCCACTTAGCGCCGGTCCTCGCGCCGAGCGCGTCGTTGCTTGTGTTCGCCGTCGTTCTCGACCTTGCGATCGGGGATCCGGTGTACCCATGGCATCCCGTTCGATTGATGGGCGGAACGCTGCGCGCCGTCGAGCGCGTTCTTCGGCGACTTGGCGCCGATGGATATGGCGGAGGCATCCTGCTGTTCGCGATCCTCTCGGTCGTATGGGTCGGCGGCATCAGCGCGCTGCTTCTCGTCGTGGCGGCAGCGTCTTCATGGACTGGCGCTGCCATGCATCTGTTCGTGCTCTACAGCCTGCTCGCGCTCGGCGACCTGCTGCGGCACGTCCGCCGCATCGAACGCGCCGTCGCCAGCAGCGATATCGCCGCCGCGCGCGTCGCCGTATCGCAGCTCGTCGGCCGGGACACCGCGCCGATGGACGGCGCGGCCTGCCGGCGTGCGGCGATCGAAAGCCTCAGCGAGAACCTCGTTGACGGCTTCACCAGCGCGCTGTTCTGGTATGTCGTCGGAGGGATTCCGCTCCTCGTACTGTTCAAGGTCGTCAGCACGATGGATTCGATGGTGGGATACAGGACTCCGTCCTATCTACGATTCGGGTGGTGCGGCGCTCGCCTGGACGATCTGATGAACTACCTGCCCGCCCGGCTGACATGGCTGCTCATCGCACTCGTCTCTGTGGCGACCCGCGGATATTCGGGACGGAAGGCGCTGTTCATCGGCTTCGGTCAGCATGCACGGCTCCCGAGTCCCAATTCCGGCTGGAGCGAGGCCGCGACCGCCGGAGCGATCGGCCGGCGCCTGGTCGGTCCCATCTGGTTGAACGGACAGTTGGTCACGGATGTCTGGATCGGAGATGCCGCCGACCCGCCACTGTCGACGAGCGTTGATGTCGATCGGGCGCTCGTGCTGACGAGCGTTGTCGCGATGACCGCGGTCGTCGGCGCGTGCGCGGCTGTTGCGTGGCGGTGACGCGATCATCGCCTTGACAGTCCGTTGAGCGACCCGTAAAGTTTCGTCTACTGCGTCGGTTCGCCTGAGTCCCAGGCGTCGCAAGAGGGAACCCGGTGCGAAACCGGGACTGCCCCGCAGCGGTGAGCGGGAACGAACGCGTCATTCAGCACTGACCCCATCAGGGGTTGGGAAGCGACGTTAGTAGGCCGCGATGCGATCGCATCGCACGCCCGCGAGTCCGAAGACCTGCCGACGTTCACATCCTCGCGCCGCGACGGGCGGCAGGAGGGGACATGTCCTCAACTCATTCGAAGTGTGGCAGCGCACTGTGCGCTGCATTCGCGTTCTTCCTCACAACCCAGGCGATGGCCGCCCAGCAGGGCGGAGCGGTCACCGGGACGGTCTCGGATCCGCTCGGCGGGCGCGTCGCGTCGGCATCGGTTACGCTGCTGCGCGACGGGCAGTCGGCCGGACAAGCGACCACCGACGAGGCGGGCGAGTTCACGCTCCCGGGCGTCGCGGAAGGGCGCTACCAGGTGAAGGCCGAGGCGGGCGGGTTCGAGCCGCGCACCACGGATCCGATCTTCGTCGCCGGTTCCAGCCGTACATCCATCGATGTGGTGCTCTCGGTCGGGCCGCTCGCGGAGGCGGTCGTCGTCAGCGCGGCGGCCACCGAGCTGCCCGCGTCGCGGACCGGCGCGCCCATCACGGTCATCGACACGCAGACTCTCGAGGCGCTCAACAAGCCTGACGTCCTCGAAGCGCTCCGCCTCGTGCCGGGGGCGCAAATCGTCCAGACGGGTCAGCGCGGCGGCACCACGTCGCTGTTCGTCCGAGGCGGCAATTCGAACTTCAACAAGATCCTGATCGACGGCGTGGCCGCCAACGACATCGGCGGCGGATTCGACTTCGCGCAGGTGGCAACGGCCGGCGTCGAACGGATCGAGGTGCTGCGTCAGTCCAACAGCGTGATGTACGGCACGGACGCGCTCTCGGGGGTCGTCAACATCATCACGCGCCGCGGCCGCACGCGCGTGCCGCAGGCGGACGTGTCGGCCGACGGCGGCAACTTCAACACGCGCCGCGCGTCGGCCGCGCTCGGGGGCGCCGTGAAACGGTTCGACTATTTCTCCGAGTACGCCTCCTTCAACACCGACAACAGCACGCCGAACAACACCTACCGCAACGGCACGTACGCAGGACGGTTCGGCATCGCGATCGGGCGCGGCACCGATCTGAGCGGAACGATCCGGCGGGTGGACGCGAAGTCCGGCAGGCCGAACGCGTTCGACCTGTACGGCATCGCGGACGATTCGTCGCAGAAGAACACGATCAACTACGCGAGCATCGGCACCGAGTCCCAGCACAACGACCGCTGGCAGAGCACGATTCGCTTCGGCAACACCGACTTCCGATCGACCTTCACGAATCCGACGCCGACCGGCCAGGCCTTCGATCCGTTTGGCTTCGGCGCGAATTACCTCGGACGCACCGTGACGCTGACCGGCGCGAACGGATATTCGGTGACCGGCCGCGCGATTCTCGACTTCGACGGCGCCTATCCCTCGGTGTTCCGCAGCCGCACGCGCCGGCGGGCGCTCTTTGCCGACACCACGTATCACGTTGGCCGCGACTTCGACCTCTCGGGTGGCGGCCGCATCGAGCGCGAGGAGGGGTTCGACGACCCCGATGCCGACGCGACCGCCACGCGCAACAACGGCGGCGTGTTCGCCGAGGCGCGCGGCTCGGTGATGATGCGGACGTACGTGACCGCCGGCATCGGCTTCGAGCACAACGAGGCGTTCGACAATGCCGTGACGCCGCGGCTGTCGGTCGCGACGTATCTCCGCAACCCTTCCGCCTCGTCGCCGGTTGGCGATACGAAGGTCAGCTTCAACGTCGGGAAGGGCATCAAGGCGCCGAGCGTCTTCCAGGAGCAGAACGCCCTCTTCACGCTCGTGCAGGCGACGCCGGCGGCCGCCAATGCCTCGCCGCTCGGGCCCGAGCGCAGCACGAGCATCGACATCGGCCTCGAGCAGGGGTTCTGGTACGGCCGCGCGCGCGTCCGGACCGCGTACTTCCACAACCAGTACGACGACCTGATCGAGTTCCTCGGCCGAACGCAGCTCACACAGGCCGGCGTGCCCGGCGCCGTGGCGGCGGCCACGCAGTTCGGCGCCTACCTGAACTCCTCGTCTTTCCGCGCGCAGGGCATCGAGTCGTCTGTCGACGCCGCGATTGGCCCGTACGTACGCGTGAATGCGTCCTATACGTATCTCGACGCGGTCGTGACCAGGGCCTTCAGCGCGGTTGCCGCGACCAATCCTTCGATCCCGGGCGTGCAGATCGGCGCGTTCTCACCGCTCGTCGGGCAGCGCCCGTTCCGCCGTCCGCCGCAGTCGGGATCGGTGATGGTGAGCGTCATGCGCGGGCCAGCCCAGGTGACGTTCTCGGGATACTTCTCCGGGAAGCGTGACGACAGCACGTTCCTCAGCGACGGGTTCTTCGGCAACTCGCTGCTGCTGCCGAACCGCGACCTCGATCCGGCGTATCAGAAGCTGGATCTGAGCGCCTCGTACCGAGTGCATCGGCGCGTCAGCCTCTACACGAGCATCGAGAACATCCTCGACAAGGACTACGACGCGTCGTTCGGGTTCCCGTCGCTGCC
>DASQAX010000072.1:0-14734 GCA_035635535.1 Vicinamibacterales bacterium
CGCTTCAGGACGCCGTTGGCAATCGTGACCTTCCCCTCCCCCGCCGCCGCCGCGACGGCGTCGCCAAGCGTGGCACCGCGGCCGTTGAACGTCCCGGTGCCGGAGAGGCGGCCGCTGATCGTGTCTGGCACGCCGCCGAACGCGGCGAGCTGCGCGACGTCCACGTCGTTGACCTGCGCCCGCACGGTCGCGCGCAGCGCGCCGACTTCCGAGTCGATGTCGAGCGCCCCCTGATACCTGCCGCCGAACAACTGGAAACTGGCCGGCGACAGCGTGATGCGGTTCCCCTGCGCCACGAGCGTCGTCGCGAACTGCCGGAGGTCCACGCCGCTCGCCCGAGCGGTCTCCGCGCTGACGCGCGCGACGATGCGGCCGGGAAGGAGCGCCGTGGTCGCCGGCGCGCGCTTCGGCGTCCGCGGCGCGAACGCGTCGGCGAGCGCGATGAGATCGTCCATGTCGACATGGCCGGCCTTGACCTGCAGCTGCGCGTCGAGCCGCGGCGACAGCTGGACGAGGCCGCTCGCCTCGAGCGCCGTCGTTCCCGAAGCCGCGGTAAAGCGCTCGAGGTTCAGGTGCGTGCTCGACAGCGACGAGTCCGCCGAGACCTTGATCTCGCGGCCGCGGCTTGCCACCGTGATGTTCCGCAGCGTGATCGCGCGGATCGAGACGAGCTGCACGGCGGCGGTTGCCGGCGCCGGCGCCGGCGTGGGAGCGCCCTGGCCCGGCGCAGGCATCGTGAACGGCAGCGGCATGTCGATGCGGCTGTCGGACACGGAGACCTCCGCGTCCTCGATGCGGCGCGACCAGAGCGGCTTCAGCCCGGCTGACACCTGCACCTCGGCGAGCATGACGCGCGCCGGATCGCCGGCGCGCACGTCGCGAAGCGTGATGGCGGGACGCGGGAACACGTGCGCCTCCGCCTTGCCGATCGTGACGCGCTGGCCGAGCCACTTCGTCGCCTGGCTCTCGAGCGCGCGGCGCACGCCGTCGCCGCTGACGAACCAGTACATCGCCGCCGCCATCGCGACGACGAGCACGAGGATGACGCCGAGGGCCAGGAGGATGAGGCGCCGCCTCATGAAACAATTAGACTCCGGTTTCTTTCCGAGTGCCCGAGCTTCCTGACATCCTGCTCTATCTTCGTGCGCTCGAGCCGAGAATCGTCGGCAGGCGCGTCGCGGCGGCGCGGCTCGCCAGCCCGTTTCTGCTGCGCTCGGTCGATCCGCCGCTCTCGGCCGTCGAAGGCCGGACCATTGTCGGCCTGCGGCGCCTGGGCAAGCGTGTCGTCGTCGAAGCGGAAGGCGAGCTGTTCCTGGTCTTTCACCTGATGATCGCGGGTCGCTTCCGGTGGAAGCCGCCGCGCACGGCGATTCCGGGCAAGGTCGGCCTCTTCGCGCTCGACTTCGCGCACGGCACGCTGATCCTGACCGAAGCGGGATCCAGGCGGCAGGCGTCCCTGTACGTCGTCCAGGGCGAGCCTGCGCTGGCGCGCCACGATCCGGGCGGACTCGAAGTGATGGAGGCCGACCTCCCGTCGTTCGCCGAAGCGCTCCAGCGCGACAACCACACCCTGAAGCGGGCGCTCACCGACCCTCATCTGTTCAGCGGGATCGGCAACGCGTATTCGGATGAAATCCTTCACGCCGCGCGGATGTCGCCGTTCAAGCAAACCGGCAACATGACGGACGAGGACGTGCGGCGGTTGTACGAAGCCGTGCGGCTGACGCTTGCTCAATGGACCGCGCGGCTGCAGCGCGAGACCGGCGACGACTTCCCCGAGAAGGTGACGGCTTTCAGGGAAGGGATGGCGGTTCACGGCCGTTATCGGCAGCCGTGTCCTGACTGTGGCGCGCCCGTCCAGCGCGTCGTCTATGCGGCCAACGAAGCGAACTATTGCGCCAATTGCCAGACCGGAGGACGACTGCTCGCGGATCGATCGCTCTCGCGGCTCCTGAAGGACGACTGGCCACGAACGCTCGAGGAGCTGGAACGTAGGCGGGGCGGGTGAAGCGAGATGCGTACACCCTTGTACGGAGCGCCGGTGCGGCGCGAACGTGGCCCCGGCGTTATAGGGCTGGCAGGGTGTAGGCGCAACTCTGATACCAATAAGCCGACGCATCGCGAGAATAAGTGCAGATCTGCATGCAATATCGCGTCGTCGCTACCGATGCGTCCTCGGCGCAGCGGCAGCTGCTGTGGGATTTGTGCTATCGCGTCACCGGCACCGTCGAAGACACGGACACGCTGGTGCGCGACTCCAGCACTCACCTGGTCCGCTCGGTGGCGGCGCCTGCGATGGAGGCGCTGCGCACGCGCAAGCGGCGGCAATACGTCGGCTCCTGGCTGCCGGCGCCGGTTGAAACCGGCAACGCCGCATCCGCCGGTCCGCGGCCCGATGGCGCTGGCGGCATCCGGTACGACATGGTCGAGAGCGGAACGATGGCGTTCCTCAGGGCGCTCGAGACGCTCGACCCTCGCGAACGCCTCGTCCTCGTGATGAGCGACGCGTTTGGCTTCCAGCCGCAGGAAACGGCGGCGACCCTCGACTTCACCGCCGCGACGACCCGGACGCTCCTGCAGGGCGCCCGGCGGAAGATGGATGGCTACGATTCGACCCACGTGCCGCCGACACCCGACGTGCAGGCACACACGATGGATTGCCTTCGCGATTGCCTCTGGCATCTTCAGCGGCTGGACACCGGGCGGCTCGAAAAGACGCTCGCGGCGGACGCACAGGCGATCTTCGACAGCGGCGGCGAGTTCGTCGCGCCTCCAGGCAGCATCGTCGGCTCGGCAACCATCGCGAAGCTGCTGACGAAGTTCGTCGAAGGCACCGGATCGATCAGCCTGACGTACCGGATGCTGAACGGAATGCCGGCGGCGATTGCCCAGTCGCCGGCGCGCCCGCGCTGGGCGAAGCGCATGGTCATCAGGGTGGAGCTCCGTGAAGACCGCGTCTCCGCGGTCCAGGTGATCATGGCGACCCCAAAGCTGACCGCCGTCCGCTTCGATCCCCTGTAACCTATTCCCTATTCCTTATTCCCTCTCCGTCATCTTCCAGCGCTCCGCCATCATGACGATGGCCGTATGCCTTGGGCTGCCAGCGGCGGCTGCGCGCGGGCAATCGGCGGCGGAGTTGCGCTGGGGCGGCGACGCCGAGGGCGGCGCGCCGTATGTCGAGGCCGATCCGGCGGACCCCTCCCGCGTCGTCGGCTTCGACGTCGAGGTCGCGCAGCTGCTCGCCGCGGGACTCGGGCGCACGCCTCGATTCGTCCAGGTCGGCTTCACGAGCATCGACGCGTCGGCCGCGCGCGGCGACTTCGACGTCGGCCTCAGCGGCATCGAGGACAGCGCGGCCCGCCGTTTGCGGCTCGCGGTGACGATCCCGTATTACGAGTTTCGCGAGGTGCTGACCGTCCGTTCGGCGGACGCGGGCACGTATCGCTCGCTCGGCGACCTGCGCGGCCGGCGCGTCGCCACGCTCGGCGCGACGCTCGCGTACGACATGCTGGTCGACGCACAGGCGCGCGACGGCATCGTGCCGGTCACCTACGAAGACGACGTCCATCCGTACAGCGACCTCGTGATTGGCCGGGTGGACGCGGTCGTCCTCGACGCGATCCTCGCGCAGCGCGGCGTGCGGAGAAACGCGGGGCTGACGAGCCAGCCGGCGCCGCTCGCGGTCGGGCATTACGTCGGCATCCTCGCGCCGGGGTCGGCCGCGCTGCGCGACCGGATGAACGTCGTCCTTCGCGACGCCATGAGGGACGGACGCCTCGAGGCGATTCTCCGGCGATGGGACGTGTGGAACGAAGATCAGCCGCGTCTCTACGCCCGCGTGCTCGCCGACGCGTCGCCGTATCCGGTCGCCGCGTCGAGCCTGTCGGCCTCCCCGGACGCGGCGCGGACCGTGTCAGGTCCGGGGACGCTGGATGCCGCGCGCCGCTACCTGCCCGCGCTGCTCCGCGCGGCGCTGATCACGATCGCGCTGTCGTGCCTGTCGATGGCGCTCGCGATTGCGGTGGGCGGGCTCATCGCGAGCGGCCGCGTCTACGGCGCGGCGCCGCTGCGCATCGCGCTCACCGGGTACGTCGAGATCGTCCGCGGAACGCCGCTCCTCCTGCAGCTGTTCGTGCTTTATTTCGGGCTTGCCGCGTTCATCCAGCTGCCCGCCTTCGTCGCGGCGCTTCTCGGCCTGGGTCTCAATTACGCGGCCTATGAGAGCGAGATCTACCGCGGGGCGCTCGAGGCGGTGCCGCCGGGCCAGCTCGAGTCCGCACGGACCCTGGGCTTCACCGAGCGGCAGATCCTCGTGCTCGTCCGCGCGCCGCAGGCGTTCCGGCTCGCGCTCGCGCCGATGACCAACGACTTCGTCGCGCTGCTGAAGGACAGCTCCCTTGTCTCGGTCATCACCGTCGTGGAGCTCACCAAGGAGACGTCGATCTTCGCGGCCAACATCGGCAGCTGGGTGCTGCCGGGCATCATGTGCGCGGCCATCTACCTGGCGATGTCGCTGCCGCTGGCGCGCGTCGCGCGCCGCATCGAGCGCGGGTGGCGGCACGCATGAGCGTTCTCGACGTGCAATCGCTCGATGTTCGCCGCGGTGGACGGCCGATCGTGGCCGGCGTCTCGTTTGCCGCGTCGGCCGGCGAAATCGTCGCGCTGATGGGTGCGTCGGGCGCCGGGAAGAGCACGATCCTCCGCGCGATCGCGGGACTCGATCCGATTGTCGCCGGCACCGTGGCGATTCCGCGTCCGGTCGGCATGGTGTTCCAGTTCCATCACCTGTTCGCGAACATGACCGCGCACAAGAACGTGTGGCTGGCGCCGGTGCACGTCTTCAGGCGTCCGCGCGCCGAGGCCGAACAGCGCGCGCGGGAGCTGCTGGTCTCGCTCGGCGTCGGAGACCGCGCGTCTGCGATGCCTCACGAGCTTTCGGGGGGCGAGGCGCAGCGCGTCGCCATCGCGCGCGCGCTCGCGATCGAGCCCAGGGTGCTGTTGATGGACGAGCCGACCGCCTCGCTCGATCCCGCCCGCCGGGGCGATCTGGCCGCCACGCTCCGTCAGCTCGCGAGCGCCGGCCGCACGATTGTCGTCGCGACGCACGACGCCGAGTTCGCGCGCGCCTGTGCGCACCGGGTGCTGAGCGTCGAAGGCGGCCGACTGCGTGGTGTATCGTAGAGGGCGTTCGGATTCCCGAACCTCGAACCCCGAACCCACGGATCCCGCATCCCCGATCCCGGATCCCGGCCTGCATCCATGCTAGAGACCAACGCCCTCTACATCGAGCGTGACACCGACCGCGAGATCCGGCATCGAAACAAGCTCTATTACAGGTTCAATCACTGGCCGATCTGGATTTTCGTCTTCTTCATCGCGCCCGGACCGCTGACCTTCGACCTGTTCGAGCGCGGCTTCGATCGACGGCTCGCGACGTGGCTGGCCGTCGTGCTCGCCGGAACGGCGATTGCCGGCCTGCGCGGCCGTCTCCCCGGGTGCGAGCCGCGGCCGTACATCATCCGCTTCACCGAGGATCGCCCGAACCCGCGCTATCGGCGCGTCTGCTACACGATTGCGTGGGGCGAAGTCGTCGCGTTCGCGTCGCTCAACATCGCGGGGCTCGTCTGGGCGATTGTCACGGGCATGTGGCGGCTGAAGCAGATGTACGAGGCCGCGTACTTTCCGATCGCCGGCACGATCTGGCTGCTCGGCGCGCTGGGACGCCTGCCGCGCGTGAAGGCGTCGACACAGGGCGAAGGACACGAGCGCCGCTATTTCTACGGATCGGTCTGGGCCGTCGCGTGCGCGCAGCCGGTTCTCTGGCTGTTGTGGAAGGTCCTGCCCGAAACCCGCGGCACTGATGCGCTGAAGCTTGTGGTCTTCATCGCCGTGCTCGGCGTGGTCGGTTATCTGTCGCGACTCGGCCTGCTTCCTCGCACTCGCCCGATCGTCCCTGGCGAGCTCGCGGTGTCCGATTGATGGAAGGCCACGAGGGGTGGGACGAATACGCGCCCTTCTATGACTGGGAGAACGCGCGGACGCTCGGCCGGCGTGACGTTCCGTTCTGGCGGACGCTGGCGCTGCAGTCGGAGGGCCCGGTCCTCGAGCTCGGCTGCGGCACCGGGCGCATCGCCATTCCGCTGGCGCGCGCCGGCGTGTCGCTGGTCGGCATCGATCGATCCGATGCGATGCTCGCGAGGGCGCGGCAGCGGATCAGGCGCGGCCGCCTCGGGTCGCGCGCGCGGCTCCTTCGCGGCGACATCCGCTCGCTTCCGTTCCGTCCGTCGACGTTTCCGCTCGTCATGGCGCCGTACGGCGTGCTGCAGTCGCTGCTGCGCGAACGCGACCTGGCCGACACGCTGCGGGCGGTGGCGTGCGTGCTCAAGCCGCGCGCGACGTTCGGCATCGAGCTCGTCGCGGATCTGCCGTCATGGGACGAGTACCGAAAGCGCGTGAGCCTGTCGGGGTGGCGCGGCGGACGGCGGGGCGCGCACGTGACGCTGGTCGAAACCGTGCGGCAGGATCGCGCGCGCCACCTGACGATCTTCGACCAGCAGTTCATCGAGCGCCGCGGCGAGCGGCGGCGGACGCACGCCTTTTCGCTGACGTTTCGGACGCTCTCGGTGCCGCAGATGACGCGGCGGCTCGAAAAGACCGGCTTTGAAATCTCGGCGCTTCTGGGCGATTATCGCGGCGGGCCGTGGGATCCGCGTGCGGACGTCTGGATGATTCTGGCGCGCCGGTGCTAGAATCAGCGGTCGCTTTTCCCTCGTATTTTCTGGAGTTTCCGCATGTCTGGCCATTCGAAGTGGCACACGATCAAGCACAAGAAGGGGGCCGCGGACGCCAAGCGCGGCAAGGTCTTCACCCGCATCATCAAGGAGTTGACGGTTGCCGCCCGCAACGGAGGTGGCGACGTCAACATGAACCCGCGGCTCCGGACGATCGTCGCCGACGCGAAGGCGCAGAACATGCCTCGCGAGAACATCGATCGGGCGATCCGGCGCGGGACGGGTGAAGAGCCCGGCGTCTCCTACGAAGACGTGATGTACGAAGGCTACGGCCCCGGCGGCGTGGCGATCCTGATCGAGACCCTCACCGACAACAAGAACCGCACGGTCGGTGAGATCCGCCACATGCTCGGCAAGCACGCCGGCAACCTCGCGGCCGAGAACAGCGTCGCGTGGATGTTCCACCGCAAGGGGCAGATCGTCATCGAGAAGGGGAAGGCCGACGAGGAGAAGCTCCTCACGGCCGCGCTCGACGCGGGCGCCGACGACATGAACGACGACGAGAGCGGGTGGGAAATCGTCTGCGCGCCCGAGAACTTCGAGAAGGTGCGCGACGCGGTGAAGGGGATCGGCGTCGAGCCGGCCAGTGCCGAAGTCGCGATGATCCCGCAGAACTACGTCAAGCTGACCGGCAAGGAAGCGCAGCAGATGCTGCGCCTGATGGAAGCCATCGAAGAGCATGACGACGTGCAGCATGTCTGGGCGAACTTCGATATCGAGGAGAAGGAGATCGAGGCCTCCCTCGCGTGAGAATCTTCGGCATCGATCCCGGCTCCGAGCGCACCGGCTACGGATGCGTGGAGTCGGATGGACGCCGTCACGTCCTCGTTGCCTGCGGCGCGATTGCCGCGCCGCCCGGCGACACGTTCCCCCACCGCCTGGCGCGCATTCACACGGAACTCTCCACTCTGCTGGCCTCGTGCCGTCCTGACTGCGTCGCCATCGAAAACCTGTTTCACGCGAACAACGTCCGCAGCGCGCTCAAGCTCGGCCACGCGCGCGGCGTGGCCATGCTGGCGGCGGTCGAAGCCGGCTGCGAGGTGGTCGAGTACACGCCGGCCGAGATCAAGCGCGCTGTTGTCGGCTACGGCCGCGCGGAGAAGCAGCAGATCGGGCAGATGGTGAAGCTGCTGCTGGGTCTGACGGCGGCGCCGTCGCCGCACGACGCGGCCGATGCGCTGGCCGTCGCGATTTGCCATCTGCATTCGATGGCACCGGCCGGGATCAGGGATCAGGGATCGGGGATCAAAAGCGCCAATCCGCGTTCCCCGATCCCCGATCCCCGATCCCCGATCCCTACCCGGCGCCTGCGGAGCTGGCGCCAGTACCGTCCTCCGGCCAACGGATGATCGCATTCCTCCGGGGACGCGTTCTCGACAAGCATCCAAACCGAATCGTGGTTGACGTCAACGGCGTCGGATACGAGCTGTACGTTCCGCTCTCGACGTATTACGACGTCGGCGACGCGGGGACGGACATCTCGCTGCGCGTGCACACGCACGTGCGCGAGGACGCGCTGCAGCTCTTCGGATTCATCACGCCCCTCGAGCAGCAGCTCTTCGAGCGGCTGATCGCGATCAGCGGCATCGGCCCGAAACTGGCGATCGCGGTGCTGTCTGGGATCGACAGCCGCGAGCTCGTCGTGTCGGTGCAGCGCGCGGACGTCGCCCGCCTGACGCGGATTCCCGGCATCGGCAGGAAGACCGCCGAGCGCATCGTGCTCGAGCTGAAGGATCGTCTCGCCGACGTCGCCGCGTCGGATGCCGGCGCGAGCGTGGACGCGCCGCACGGCGATCGACTGCGCGACGACCTCGTCTCCGCGCTCGAGAACCTGGGCTATCATCGGCCGCTGGCCGAAAAAGCTGCGGATGCGGCGCGCGCGCGCAACGGCAGCGCCGCCTTCGAGGACGCGTTGAAGAGCGCGCTGCGCGAGCTGATGCGATGAACGACCCGTCGACCCCTCGAGAATCCCGCCTGGTCACCGCGGGGCGCGTCGACGAAGACGCGCAGTACGAGGCGGGGCTCCGCCCGCGATTGCTCGACGAGTACATCGGCCAGGATCGCATCCGCGACAACCTGGAGGTGTCGATCGCCGCGGCACGGGGGCGCAAGGAGGCGCTCGATCACGTCCTCCTGTACGGCCCGCCGGGGCTCGGCAAGACGACGCTCGCGTACGTGATCGGCAACGAGCTCGGCGTGCCGGTGCGGGCGACGGCGGGCCCCGTGATCGAGAGGGCCGGCGACCTCGTCGCGATGCTCACGAACCTCCAGGAGCACGAAGTGCTCTTCATCGACGAAGTGCACCGGCTGGCGCCGGCCATCGAGGAGATTCTCTACCCGGCGATGGAAGACTACGAGGTGGACATCGTCATCGGCCAGGGGCCGAGCGCGAGGTCGGTGAAGGTGCCGCTGCAGAAGTTCACGCTGATCGGCGCGACCACCCGCGCGGGCCTGCTGACGTCGCCGCTCCGCGCGCGCTTCGGCATCGTCCACCGGCTGGACTTCTACACCGACGGCGACATCGAGGAGATCGTCCGACGCTCGGCGCGCATCCTCGGCGTGCCGACCGACGAGGCCGCGGCGCTCGAGATTGCGCGGCGGTCGCGGGGCACCCCGCGCATCGCCAATCGTCTCCTCCGCCGCGTACGCGACTACGCGCAGGTACGCGCCGACGGCCGCATCAGCGCCGAGGTCGCGCGCGCGGCCATGACGCTCCTCGAGGTGGACGACCATGGCTTCGACGAGGTGGACCGCAAGCTGCTGCGGACCATCATCGACAAGTTCAGCGGCGGGCCCGTGGGGGTGAACTCCATTGCCGCCGCCATCAACGAAGAAAAGGACACGATCGAGGATATCTATGAGCCGTTCCTCATCCAGGCCGGCTTTCTCGACCGAACGCCTCGCGGTCGTGTCGCCACGGCGCGCGCCTACGAATACTTCGGGCTCACAGCGCCAGGGAGGGGCTCCGGACTGTGGTGATCGATCCTTCCGCGCGGACGGTTCACCGCGCACGCATTTCGAGCCTGGCGACCTACGTGCCGCCACGGCTGCTCACCAACGCCGATCTCGAACGGCTCGTCGAGACCACCGACGAATGGATTCTCCAGCGCACTGGCATCCGCGAGCGCCACATCGTCGATTCCGGGGTGGCGACCTCCGACCTGGCCGCGGAGGCCGCCCGCGAGGCGATTCGCCGTGCGGGCCTCACCCCCGCCGACATCGACTTCATCGTCGTCGGCACGACGACGCCCGACATGATGTTCCCGAGCACCACGTGCCTCGTCCAGACGAAGATCGGGGCGCCGCACGCATGGGGCTTCGACCTCGGCGCCGCGTGCTCGGGGTTCACCTACGCGCTGACGACTGCGGCGCAGATGGTGTCCGCCGGCGGCAGCAAGCACGCACTGGTTATCGGCGCGGACGTGATGTCGAGCATCATCGACTACACCGATCGCACGACGTGCGTGCTGTTCGGCGACGGGGCCGGCGCGGTGGTGGTCGAAGCGTCGGATGACGACGGCATTGGCATCATCGACTTCGAAAACTACGTCGACGGAAGGGGCGGCGACGCGCTGTGCATGCCCGCGGGCGGCAGCCTGCGCCCGGCGTCGCGGGAAACCGTGGACCAGCGCCTGCACTACGTGAAGCAGGACGGGGCGACGGTCTTCAAGTTCGCGGTCCGTAACACGGAAGAGGCCGCGTCGCGGATCCTGGAGAGAAACGGCGTGAAGCCGTGCGAGATCGACCTCTTCGTGTCGCACCAGGCGAATCGCCGCATCATCATGTCGGCGACCGAGAAGCTTGGCATCCCTCCGGAGAAGGTCGTCATCAACATCGAGCGCTTTGGCAACACGACGGCCGGCACGATTCCGCTCGCGCTCAACGATGCGGTCGAGCAGAAGCGCCTCAAGAAAGGCGATTTGCTGCTGCTCGCGTCCGTCGGCGCAGGCTTCACGGTGGGCACTGTGCTGATGCGCTGGGGGCTCAAGGAGTAAATCCCAAATTCCAAATCCCAAATCCCAAAGTCCGAACGAGCAGGGATCTCATGCGGCCCGTCAAGCCTCGAAGGCGCTACAGATTCAGCCGAAGCCGGTTACACCGGCCTCGAAGCCCGTCGCGCTTGGCGACCGCTGCTTCGTCAAGATCCTCCATGAGACGTTGCTCGCGATCCGGTTCACCGACGGAGAGATCGCGTGGCGGCGCGACGGTCGGAAAAGATTATTCGTGATGCGATCGTTTACAAGCCTCGCTAGCTCTTGCACGCTCGTCATGGTTGGTTGCGCTTTGGTGGCAGCCGCGCAATTACCACAAGTTGAAGAGGTTCGCCATCCGTCCTCTGCACCCGCCGACGATTTTCTCGGATGTGTATCACGTATCAGCAGCGAGCCCGTGCTTGCAGACCTTGGGGCCATTCGACTCCTCAACGCGAATCGGCCCTCGTGTCCACACACCAAAGAGACATCGGTGATGTGCTGAAGGCCAGCGGTGTTGCATGGTTCGGTAGCACCGTCCAGCGCAAGGCCGCGCCGAGGCGCTAATTGCGATCGTTGGCAGTGTTAACGACATTGGCCGCCTTGTGTATGGCGAACGTAGGGTCGATGGCTACCATCCGCTCTGGGACTCTCCGTTGTTCAATTCCTGGATGTTGAAACTTGGATTGTCCGATCTCGACGGAGACGACATTCCAGAAATCCTCCTGTCCGCGGCGGCAGGCATTAACGGTGAATTCACCACGCTTGTCGCGTTCGATAGCAATGGCAATGAGATGACCAGACAGGACGACTGCGTTGCAGATGTCGCGCGAGGTCTGATCGATGAAGGCATTGCCTGTCCCATCACAGGAACACGCATAGAAGTCGTGTCTTCAGGGCGAACGAAGGACCTTCTGGTGACCGGCGATGCCGGTCGTACACGAAGGCTAGTGCTCAGGAACGGACGCTTTCAGTAAGTCATCGCGGTGCCGTCGGTACTTCTTGCCTCGATCGTCGTCATCGCTTCCGCGCCCGCGCTTGGTCGTGACGATCGCTTTGAGTGTCCTGAGGAAAGTCAGCATTCGCCAAAAACTATTCTGCTGGCTTGTGACGCTGGGAGCCGTCGCCGCAACAATGGAGATTCTGAGCACGTTCACTCGGATGGGTAACTGAACGAAAGCGCCAACGACTGACGATCGGTTACTTTGGAGGTTGGGAGTTGGCGATTGGGCGTTGTAAAGCTGAGGTCACTCACGCGTGGGCAGGAACAGCGTCTCGCGACGCTGCGCCGCATCGCCGAGCTGCTCGATTCGGCATTCCTCGTACCCGGAACGAACTACCGGATCGGCCTCGACCCGATCATTGGCCTGATTCCGATGATCGGCGACCTGGCGTCTCCGCTTTTCACCATCGGGTTGCTCTGGCAGGCGTACGACCTCCGGATTCCGAAGGTCGTACAGATGCGGATGATCTTCCACGCGGCCATCGACGCGCTGATCGGCGCGGTTCCGTTCTTCGGGGATCTGTTCGACTTCGGATGGAAGGCTAACCAGCTTAACCTCGCGCTGCTCGAGCGCCACGCCTACGAAGAGCGGCACGCCGACGCCGGCGACTGGCTGTTCGTCGTCGCCATGATCGTGTTGCTCATGGCGATTGCTGCCCTTCCATTCGTCCTGGCGGGTGTGGCGGTCTCCTGGCTCGGCGCGCGTCTGTTCTGATGGCAAAGGCGAGCGGCGCCCGCAAGGCGGGTAGGGCGGGCAAGGTAAGCAAGGCACAAGAACCATCGCGTGTCTTCCTGCTGTCGCCTGCCAATCTCGGCGGCATTCGCGCGCAGATGATGCTGTCGTCGCGCGCGCAGTTCCAGCTCGCGCGCCAGCTTCAGAGCGAATCCGGCGCCCCGCTGGGCGAAATCTTCAGCTTCGTGAGCGGCCTCTATTTCCGGGGCAAGCTGGCGTATGCGCGGCGATTCGCGCGGCCGCCGGACCCCACCGACCCGGTCACCGCCGGCGGCGTGCTCGCCATCACGTCGAATGCCGGGCTGCGGTCGGTCGACACCATCGTCACAGTCGAGTCGTTTCGGGCATTTGCGACGGGCGACATCGATTCCCGCAACCCGACGTACCGCAAGCCGCTCGAGCAGTCGGCCAGGGCGCTGCGGGACGCGATCGGTCCCGACTGCGAGGTCGTGCTCCTTGGCAGCGTCGCGTCGGGGAAGTACGTCGATCTGCTGCTGCCGATCTTCGGCGATCGGCTGATGTTCCCGCCCGATTTCGTCGGCCGCGGCGACATGAGCCGCGGCGGGCTCATGCTTCGCTGCGTGATGGCCGGGTTCGAGCTGCCGTACGTGCCGCTGGCCGGAGCGAGCCGGCACGGCGCGCGTCCGCCGAAGCTGGAACCGTTGAAGAGGCGGTAGCCGTGGACCAGTTGCCGTACCACGAACGGATCGGCGACCCGGTCTTTCGCCGGGCCGTCGCTCGAACGGTGCTCGACGCGGGCGCGCGCGCCGAGACGTCGAGCGTCAACGCGACGCTCGCGCTCGTGGCCTCCGGACGCATACCCCGTGAATGCGGCGTGCAGGTCGCTCTCGTCGATCTGCTGTGCGACTACGGCGCCGACGCGAACGCCGCGATGCGCGACGCTGTTGGCCACGGCGAGTGGGAGGCGGTGGACGCGTTGATACGGCGCGGCGCGGACGTGAACATGTCGGTCGCGGCGGCCATGGGCCGAGTAGAAGAGGTGCGCCGGGCGCTGCCGGCCGCGGACGGTGAGATGCGTCACTTCGCCCTCGCATGGGCGGCACAGTACGGCCACGCCGATGTCGTCCGCCTGCTGCTCGACGCGGGAGAAGATCCGAGCCGGTACAATCCTCGCGGCGCTCACGCGCATTCCACGCCGCTTCACCAGGCCGCGTTCGCCGGCCATCTGGATGTGGTCCGGTTGCTGACGGATCGCGGCGCCCGCCTCGACATCAGGGACACGATCCACCAGGGCACGCCGCTCCAATGGGCCGCGTACGTCGGGCACGCGGACGTGGTTGAATTCCTTCGTGGCGCAGGTTCGGATCCCGCCGGACGGTGACGCGACGCTCGTCGTCGGACTCGCGAAGCGCGAGGTCCGTCTCACGAACCTCCACAAGCCCTTCTGGCCCGAGCGCGGCATCACGAAGGGAATGCTGATTCAGTACTACGCGGACGTGGCGCCGGTCCTGCTGCCGCACATTCGCGACCGTGCGATGGTCATGAAGCGCTATCCGCACGGCGCCGCGGGCGAGTTCTTCTTCATGAAGCGCGCGCCGGTCCCGCGGCCTGAGTGGATTCGGACGTGCACGATCTCGCACGGGTCGGGCAACATCATCGACTTCCCCGTCATCGACGACATGGCGTCGCTGTTGTGGGTCATCAATCTCGGCTGCATCGACCTCAATCAGTGGTACGCGAAGTGCGACGACATCAATCGGCCCGACTACGTCCACTTCGATCTGGATCCGGGGCCGGGCGCGACCTTCGACCAGGTGCTCGAATCGTCGCTGCTCGTCCGTGAAGCACTCGAAGCGTTGAAGATGAAGCCGCTCGTGAAGACCAGCGGCTCGAAGGGCCTGCACGTGTACGTGCCGATCGTGCGCAGCCCCGTGCAGAAGACGGTCTGGACGTTCGCCAAGGCGCTGGCGGTGGCGCTCGCGTCGCGGCAGCCGCAGCTGATGACGTCCGAATACCGCAAGGAGAAACGCCCGAACGGACGCGTGCTCGTCGATTACAACCAGAATCGATGGGGGAGCACGCTCGCGAGCATTTACTCAGTGCGGCCGACTCCGCTGGCGACGGTGTCGACGCCGCTCGAATGGACCGAGGTCTCCCGCGGCGTACGCATGGAGGACTTCCGCCTGGACAACGTTCGCGAGCGGATTGCGAACGCAGGCGACCTGTGGAAGCCGCTGCTCGTGTCCCGTGGGCGAACCGACCTGGGAAAATTCGT
>DASQAX010000073.1:0-14484 GCA_035635535.1 Vicinamibacterales bacterium
CGCACGAAATCCAAGAACTTTGAACTCTCCTGCGAGTCCCGGACCTAAGTCAGGTAAATATCTCTCCGTCTCTGTGTCTCCGTGTCTCTGTGGCTCGTGATCAGCGCTGTCATTAGAATGAGTGAACGGCGTTCCCGATCACGCGATCGATTCGAACACGCCCGTCTCGCGATTTTTCCGGACCTTGTTCCACTCGAAATGCCGCCCGTTCATCGCGATGTAGATCCCGGGGGACAGCACCTGCACGAGCGACAGCGCGCTGCCGAGATTGAACAACCCGTCCGAGGAACCGAACGCGTACGGAATCATCGCGCCCGTGAGGACGATCGTCTTGCCGGGCACGGCGCGGGCAAGCGCGGCCGCGGTCTCCACCATCGTGTCCGTGCCGTGCGTGATTACGATGCACGAGTCGGCGCACTGCTGGCAGTTGCGGACGATGACATCACGATCGGCGTCGGTCATCTCCAGGCTGTCGATCATCATCAGCGTGCGGACGCTGACCTCGACGCGCGAGCGGCCGAGCCGCAGCATCTCGGGCAGGTGCGTGTCCCTGAACGAGAGCTGACCCTTGATCTCGTCGTAGGTCTTGTCGAACGTCCCGCCCGTCACGAAGATGCGAATCACGCTCGAATAGTACCGGAGAAGGTAGGATCTTCGGCGTGACGGACACGACGGCCCGCGAGTCCACCGATCGTCTCGTGCGCGGCATCGGCCTCGCGGAGGCCACCGCGCTCAACATGATCGACATGATCGGCGTCGGCCCGTTCATCACGATCCCGCTGATGGTCGCGACGATGCACGGGCCGCAGGCGATGCTCGGATGGGTCCTGGGCGCCGCGCTGGTCGTCTGCGACGGCATGGTCTGGGCCGAGCTCGGCGCCGCGATGCCGCAGGCGGGCGGGCCGGTGCGCTACCTGCGCGCGATGTACCCGGGGCGCGCCGGGCGCTGGCTCTCGTTCCTCTTCGTCTGGCAGCTCACCTTCAGCGCGCCGCTCTCGATGGCCTCAGGGTGCATCGGCTTCGCGCAATACGCCGGCTACCTGTGGCCGTCGCTCATGCAGACCATCATCTCGACGAAGCTCCCGATCCCGATTCCGGGCATCGGGACCACGACCATCGAGTTCACGATCACCAACGGGACGTTCCTCGCGATGGGCGTCGCCGCGTTTGCCGTGCTGCTGCTCTACCGCCGCATCACGGTCATCGGGCGCATGGCGGCCTTCCTCTGGATTGGCGTCGTCGGGACGACGCTCTGGATCATCGGATCGGGCGTGACGCACTTCAACGCCGCGCAGGCGTTCTCGTTTCCGCCGGACGCGTGGACGCTGACGCCGGGGTTCTTCACGGGGCTCGGCGCCGCGCTGCTGATCGCGGTGTACGACTACTGGGGCTACTACAACGTGTGCTATCTCGGCGCCGAGATCCGCGACCCGGCGCGTGTCATCCCGCGAGCGATCCTGCTGTCCATCGCGGGCGTCGCCGCGATGTACCTGACGATGAACATCTCGATCCTCGGGTCGATGCCGTGGCAGGAGGTCGAGAAGTCCAGCTTCATCGCCTCCGACTTCATGGCGCGCATCTGGGGTCCACGGGCGGCCGCCGTCGTGACGGTCCTGATGCTGTGGACCGCCTTCGCGTCGGTCTTCTCGCTGTTGCTGGGTTACTCACGCGTGCCGTACGCGGCGGCGCTCGACGGCGACTACTTCCCGGTCTTCGCGCGCGTCCACCCGAAGCACCAGTTCCCGCACGTGTCGCTGCTCGTGCTCGGCGCCGCGGCGATCGTCTTCTGTCTCTTCCGCCTCGCGGACGTGGTCACCGCGCTCGTGGTCATCCGCATCATGACGCAGTTCCTGGCGCAGACGCTCGGCATCATCGTGCTGCGCACGACGCGGCCGGACTTTCCGCGCCCGTTCCGGATGTGGCTGTATCCGCTCCCGGCGCTGCTCGCGTTCGGCGGCTATCTCTACACGGTGGTGATGCGGCCGAAGTCGATCGAGTCGATCAGGCTCGCGCTCCTCGTCGCGGTCGCGGGGACGATCCTGTTCTGGCTTCGTCAGCGGCGGGCGGCTCACAGCTCCTGAGCGAGCTGCCGCCGCTTCGCGGCCGCCTCGTCGAGCTTCTTCCCGGCGGCGTTCAACCAGGCGCGATCGCGATCGAGTATGTCGCGCGACACGCCGAGCGCGCGAGCCGTTTCCTCCGGCGCCGGCCCGCCCGGCGTGCGGCGGACCTCGACGAAATGCCGCGCGCTGGTGATGGTCGCAAGCTCCTCTGGCGTGTATCTCTGAACCGCGCCCTTCATGTCACCCAACCGGTACGCGGCGGCCAGCGCGTGCGCCTTGCTGAACGGAATATCGTGATCGCGCACGAGCCGATCCGCCAGCTCCGTCAACGTCGTCCCGCCTTCCTCCGCGTGCGCCCGCAGTCGCTCCTCGTCGAATTCCGCCCCGCGAATCACCGCGGCCGCCAGTGCGACGGCGCGCTGCGCGTCGCGGAACATCGAGGCGACGAGCGGCTGCAGGTCGTCCTCGGTGTCGACGATGTCGCCGAACGGCGTGTTGTGTACGGCCGTGACGATCGCGGCGGCCTGGCCGAGCGCCTTGCTCGTGATCGAGCGCGCGTGCTCGAGCGCCACCGGGTTCCGCTTCTGCGGCATGATGCTGCTGCCCTGCACGAGGCCGTCGGCCAGCCGCAGGTAGCCGAATTCACGCGTGCACCACAGCAGCAGGTCCTGCACGACACGGCCGAGGCCCGCGAGCAGCACCTGGGCCGCGGAGACACTCTCGAGCAGGTAATCGACGGTCGCGATGCTGCCGTAGGTGTTCCCCGTCGGCTCGTCGAAACCGAGCAGGTCGCTCGTCAGCTGGCGATCGATGGGGAACCCCGTTCCCGTGATCGCGCAGGCGCCGAGGGGGCTCTTGTTCGTCGAGAGGTAGGCCGCCTGCAGCCGCACGTGATCGCGCTCCAGCTGTTCGACGATCGCCAGCAGGTAGTGCGCGATCGTCGTTGGCTGCGCCGGCTGCGTATGCGTGTGGGCCGCGAAGATCGTCTCGCGGTGGCGCATCGCGACGTCGACGAGGGCGCCGCGCAAATCGAGCGCGGCGGCCGCGAGCGAGGCGACGAATTCCCGCTGCCGCATGCGGTACATCGTCATGTCGATGTCGTTGCGGCTGCGCGCGACGCGGAGCCGCCCCGCGACGTCCTCGCCGCAGGCCTGGAGGAGGAGCCGCTCGAGGTGGAAGAAGAGGTCTTCGCACGCCTGGTCGAACGGCGTGGCCATGACGGCCGGGAGTGAGATGGAATCGAGGGCGTCGCGGAGCGCGCACGCGTCGGCGGCGCTGACGATGCCCTGCCGCCGCAGCATCACCAGGTGGGCATAGTGGATCGCGACGAGCGGCGACAGGAACAGGGTCTTCGCATCCTCGAAGTTCTCGCGGAGCACGCGCGAGACGTATTCGGGGTCGAAGCCCATCACGTCATCCCTTCAACCATCCTTCGAGCACGCGCCGCTGTGTCTCGGTGGCCGCGGGCGACACGTCCAGCCGCCAGCCCTTCGCCGGCTCGGCGCCGAGCGTCACCGGAATCCGCACCAGTTGCTCGCGGCGCGCGACGAGGAACGTGACCGTGTCGCCGTTCTTGTACTGCTCGAGACGGTTCTCGAATCGATCGGCGCGCACGCGGAAGTCGTCGATCGCGAGAATCTCGTCGTCCACGTTGAGGCCGGCGGCGTCCGCCGGCGAATCGCGCCGCACCTGCGTGATGAGGAGGCGGCCGTTGTCGTTGCGGGTCGTGACGCCGGGCGACGGCCTGGCCCCGCGGTCGGCCGGCGCGGCTGCAGCCGGCTTGAACCGCAGGCCGTAGGCCGCGAGCGCCTCCGCGTAATCCAGCTCGGAGGTCCCTTCGACCGCGGACTCCCAGAAGGCCTCGAGGCTCGTGCCCGCCACGTCTTCGGCGACGGCGCGGAACTGTTCCGGCGTGTAGCCCTTCGGCCCCGCGAACTTCTGATACGCCACGCGCATCACGTCGTCCAGCGACTTCGCGCCGCTGGTCGCCTTGCGAATCTTCGCGTCGAGGAGAAACGCGATGACCGTCCCCTTCGTGTAATAGCTGACCGACGTGTTGTTCGTGTTCTCGTCCGGCCGGTAGTACTTGATCCACGCGTCGAAGGACGCCATTTCCGCCGACTGCACCAGGCGGCCCGGCGTGGTCTGCAGGAGCTCGATCGTGTTCGAAAGGTCCTCCAGGTACTCGTCGCGGGTCTGCAGCCCGGCGCGCTCGACCTGCAGGTCGGCGTAGTAATCGGTGAAGCCCTCGGCGATCCAGAGGCTCCGCGTGACGTTCTCGTTCTCGTAATCGAAGGGACCGAGCTCCGCCGGCCGCAGGCGCTTGATGTTCCACGCGTGGAAGTATTCGTGGCTCGCCAGCTGCAGCCACGCGAGATACGCGCGGCGGGTCCGCGTGGACCACCGGTTGGTCATCAGCACCGTCGAGTTCTTGTGCTCGAGGCCGCCGCCCGATTCCGTGATCATGTTGAAGAAGATGTAGCGGTCGTACGGCAGCGAGCCCCAGAGGCGGCGGTCTTCCTTGACGACCGCCTCGAGGTCCTTCGCCGCGCGGGCGCCGTCGAAGACCCCGCCTTCGCCGACGTCCACGAGCGAGTGTTTCCTGCCGTCGACGTCGAAGTCGTAGACGGCCGGGTTGCCGACCACGATCGGAGAGTCGACGAGCGTGTCGTAGTCCGGCGCGCGGTAGCGATGGTCGCCGCCGGCCATCGCCGGCAGCGCCGTGATCGATCGCTTCCACCCGGATGCGGGGGTGATGACGACCTCGTGCGGACGCGGCGCGAGGTCCGCGAGCGTGATGAACGTCGGCGCGCCGTTCAGCAACGCGAAGTCGTTCTCCACCCAGTTGGTGCGGACCGACATCTCGCGGCAGTAGAGGCGGTACTTCACCGTGATGGTGGGCGCGCCGCCCGTCGCGATGCGCCAGTGGTTCTTCTTCGACTTGTCCACGTCGAGCGCGCGGCCGTCCGGGCCCGACGCGGTGACGGCCTCGACGTTCCGGGCGTACTCGCGCACGAGGTACGATCCGGGCGTCCAGACCGCCATCATCAGTTCGACATCCGCGCGGCGCCCCGTGGGAACCGCGGCGGTCACTTCGACGTAGTGTGTCTGTGGCGCGGGAAAACTCAGCGTGTATCTGATCGGCTCCGGCGCGCTCTGCGCGCCCGCCGTGGCGGCATGCATCATAGGGATAAGAAGAAGGGCGACCCAACACTTTGCGGTCATGCCGCGATTCTATAGAATTCACACCGGTTTGTTCCGAAAATACGTCTTTTCGATCGATCACGCAGTCATCGGCCTGCAGTACGCGCTGACGAGTCTCGGTTTCCTGCTGATCGGCTTTTCGCTCGCGCTGCTCTTCCGCTGGCAGCTCGCATATCCCGGCCAACCCGTTCCCGTCATCGGTGCCTGATTCGGCGACCTCGACGCGTCAGAGCCTCAATCTCGGGATTTTCGTGCTGATGGGCGTGACCGGCGGCGTGCTGCCCGGATTCCTGCGCTTCATCATCTCCATCGTGCGTTTGTCGAAGGCGGACCTGAAGGTCCGCCTCTACGACAATCGTGGTCGATCAACGTTCCTCGGACTGCCGGTCGAATCCTCGGCGCAGGCGACGAGCATCGACCAGATCATTGTCATCGTCCACTGGCTGATGCTGGTGATGTTCGTTGGCTGGAGCGCGCGTGTGGATGCGTTTCCCGGGGAGCCGGCAGCCAAAGACGACGACGTCTGGACGCCCGGATCCCGCATCCCGGCCTGAAGCCACAAAAAAAACGGCGGGGTACCTGGTGCCGGTACCCCGCCAATGGAGGATCGACTGAGACGTTGTGGTGCAGTAGCCGACGTGGCGGTCGACTACTTCTTCGTGCCCTTCGTGGCTTCGGGCTTGGCCGACGCCACCTGCTTCGGCGCGGCCTTCGCCGCGGCCAGGGTCACACTCTCGGCCATCTTGTGGCCGTTGTCTTCCTTGTAGCGAACCGTGATGCGCGAGCCGGTCGCGCCGCTCAGATCGCTGGTCGTCAGCGTCTTGCCGGCGCGGCGGATCTTCACGTCGTTGCCGAACATCACGTCCTGGCTCCCCTTCGCGGTCTGGATCGTCAGATCCTGACCTTCAACTTTCTGCAGCGTGCCGCTGACCGTCATGGTCTTCGCGGCCTTCGCCGGTTTGGCCGCCGGCTTGGCCTGCGCGGCATACGCCGGCATCGACAGCGCAAACGCGGCCACTGCAGCAACGGCGGTCAATCGAAACGTACGCGACATACTTCCTCCTGCGTTCCCCTGAAATCGGCGTCTGGCGCCACCGGACTTGGCATTCGTCCGTGCAGAGCACAAAGGCGATGCCACCCCCCGCTCGACGGCCTGTAAACGGCTAACTGGTTCTGCTACTGTGACTTTCATGCAGGTGAGCACGCAGGGCGCTTCTGGCCCTGCCGCGCAGAATCGCCCCACCGCGGCACGATCGCCACGCCGCCTCGCGCTCGGCACGCGGCTGACGATCTACGTGACGCTGTCGGTGGCGGCCGTGATCACGCTCATCACGTTCGTCGGCACGCTCATCGCGCAGCGCCAGCTCGACAAGGACCTGCGCGAAACCGCGGAGGTCACCGCCTTTGCGGTCGCCGACGACATCGAGTTGCGGCAGGAGCCCGTCGCCGTCGATCCGCTCGTCCCCGTGCTGCGTTCGTTCATGAACGCCGCGCCCGACCTCCGCTCGATCACCGTGTTCCGCGCGGTTGACGGCCACGCCGAGACGCTCGTCAGCACGTCTGTGGTTTCGCCCGCGCCGCCGGCGCTGGTGCAGGACGTCATCGACCTCGGCGACACCGTCACCGCACAGCCGACGCCCGACACCCTCTTCGTCGCGGTACCTCTCCGCCTCGGCAACAGGGTGACGGGAGCGGTGGCGGTGGCCGTCTCGCTCGGCGCGGTGAGGCAATTGCAACGGACGGCGGGACTGGTGGCCTTCGGCGGCGCCGTCTTTGCGGTCGTCGCGATCGCGATCCTGATCAACCTGTTCGCGCGCCGCCTGATCCTGCGGCCGCTGAACGAGATTCACCGCGTGATGCGGCGCGCCCGCGGCGGCGACCTGGGCGCGCGCGCCTACGTCACGCAGGAGAACGAGCTGCGGGATGTCGCCGACGGCCTCAACGCGATGCTCGTGGAGCTCGACGACCTTCATCGCTCGCTCAGCCAACGGGTCGCGGCGGCCACGGGGGAACTGCGGGTGCGCAACGAGGAGCTCGTCCGGTCGTACGAAAGCGTATCGAGGCTGCGCGAAACCGCCGCGCGCGCGCAGCAGCTCGCGGCCGTGGGCCAGACGATGGCGAACGTGGCGCACCAGATCGGCACGCCGCTCAATCTCGTGTCCGGACACGTCCAGCTGCTGCAGCACGAGATCTCGGACCCCGCCATCCGGCGCCGCCTGCGGATCGTCGAGGAACAGATCGATCGCGTCGTCGCGACCGTCCGTGGCCTGCTCGAACGGGCGCGGCCCCACGGCGACCGCCAGCCGGTGCGCATCGACTCGGTCATGTCGCGCATCGGCGACGCGATGCGCGCCAGGCTCGCGAGCAGCGGCGTGACGCTCGATCTCGACCTTCGCCAGCCGCTCGGCAGCGTCGCCGCGGACGAGTCGCAGCTCGAGCTCGCGCTGCTCAACCTGGTGACCAACGCGCTCGACGCGATGCCGGGCGGCGGCACGCTCACGCTCGACGCGGCCAGCGACGGCGGCCGCGTGCGGATCGCCGTTCGCGACACGGGGGGCGGGATCGATGCAGCGGTGCTGCCGCGCATCTTCGAGCCGTGGGTCACGACGAAGGCCGGGCGCGGGACCGGCCTCGGCCTGACCATCACGCGCGATCTCGTGACGTCGCTCGGCGGGACCATCGCGGTCTCGACGTCGCACGGGCGCGGGACGACCTTCACCATCGAGCTGCCCGCCGCCGCATCGGCCGTAGAGGTGTCATGACCACGTCGCCGCTTCCCGTTCGCATCCTGATCGTTGACGACGACGTCGAGACGTGCCGGCTGATCGCGGAGCTGGTTGCGGCGCCGGGGCGGGAGCTCCAGCAGTGCCAGACCGCGGCGAAAGCGATGGAGCTGGCGAACAAGGAACAGTTCCAGCTCGTGATTTCGGACATCAACCTGAATGGGCCGGCGTCGGGGATCGACGTGCTCAAGGCCTTCAAGGATGCGCACCCCGCGGCCGAGGTCGTGCTGATCAGCGGCTTCGGCACGCTCGAGACGGCGGTGCAGGCCGTGCGCGCGGGGGCCTTCGACTACATCAGCAAGCCGTTCAACATCGCGGAGGTGCGCGCGACGGTCGGGCGCGCGCTCGCACGCGACCCGAAAGGCGTGGCGCCGGAAGCGCGGTCGGATGTGCCGCCGGAAGGCATCATCGGAAGGACGGCCGGCATGCTGGCCGTCTACAAGCAGATCGCGTACGCGTCCGATTCGGTCGCGCCCGTGCTCATCCAGGGCGAAAGCGGCACCGGCAAGGAGCTGGTCGCGCGCGCGATTCACGCGCACGGCGCGCGCGCCGCGCGGCCGTTCGTCGCCGTCAACTGCGGCGCCATCACCGAGACGCTGCTCGAGTCGGAGCTGTTCGGCCACGTGCGCGGCGCGTTCACGGGCGCCGTGTCCGACCGCAAGGGCGTCTTCGAGCAGGCGCACGGCGGCACCGTATTTCTCGACGAAATCGGCGACATGGCGCCGGCGATGCAGGTGAAGCTGCTGCGCGTGCTGCAGGACGGCGAAATCCGACCGGTCGGCGGCAGCCGCGCGATCCACACCGACGCGCGCGTCGTCGCCGCCACCAACGTCGATCTCGATCGATCCGTCGCCGAGCAGCGCTTCCGACAGGACCTGTACTACCGTCTCAGCGTCATCGTCATCCACATCCCGGCGCTGCGCGACCGCCGCGAGGACATCCCGCTGCTCATCGAGCAGTTCGTGCGCAACGCGTCGGCGCGAACGGGCCGGCCCGTCGTCATTGCGCCCGAGGCGGTCGTCGCGCTGACGTCCTACCGCTGGCCGGGCAACGTGCGCGAGCTCGAAAACACCATCGAGCGCCTCGTCGTCTTCAGCCGCGGGCGCATCGAGCTGCCCGACATGCCGGACGCGGTGCTCGCGGCGCCGTCGTTCGAGGAGCGGATGTTCCAGGACCTGCCGACGCTCGACGAGCTCGAACGGCGGTACCTCGTTCACATGCTCGAAGCGGTTGGCGGCAACCGCTCGCGCGCCGCGGAGGCGCTCGGCATCGATCGCCGCACGTTGTATCGAATGGCGGAACGCCTCGGTATCGCGTTGAAAGATGAGACGGAACGGGCTACCTGATGAAGCCCGTTTCACAGGTGTGCAGCGCCGCACTCACGCGGCACCGCTTCGCTTCGGCTCACGCTCGCGCTGGTGTTTCTTCAACGCGTTCAGCAATTTCCGGGAATCGCGCGCTCGTGCGACCAAACAGCGAAACAGCTGGCGCACGCCTTGCTCAATCTCGGGATCAGGGCACACGGCCCGCGAGAAGGGAGATTGAATGGCGAGGAAAACGATCCCCTCAACCCGCGCGCGAGACCGGTCCCGCGAGGACGAGTCGCTGCTGCTTCGCTCCGCGGAGTCGCTCGGTCGCGTGATTGGCTCGCTGCAGCGGCAGCTTGACATCGCGACCGGACGCATCGACGGGTCGAAGGCGAATGGAAGCGCCGGCCGGAAGACCGCGGCGAAGCGCAGCGTGAAGGCAAAGAGCGGGGCCACGACATCGCGCGGGGGCGCGCGAAAGAAATCGGCGGCGGGAACATCCGCCGCTCGCGGGAGCGCGAAGAAGCGCTGAACCCGAACGTCCTGCCGCCGCCGGTATAATCCGGCGCGGCAGGAGATTCCATCCCGTTGTCCCGCCCGCCGCACCGCGCGACCGCGCGGGCTCCCCAGCACACCGCGATTCCACGCATCGAACGCGACCCCGACGTCGTCCGGTCGTTTCTCAGCGACGCGGCGCACGTGCCGGGAGGCTCCGCGGAGGGAGTGGTCTTTCCCGCCACGGTTGACGAGGTGGCGGCGGTCGTCGCGTCCGCATCGCGCGTCCTTCCCGTCGGCGCGCAGTCGTCGTTGACGGGAGGCGCGACGCCGCGCGGCGATCTCGTGCTGAGCACGCGGCGGCTGTCGCACATCGCCGAGCCGCGCGAGCGAACGGTTCGCGTGGGCGCAGGCGTGCCGCTCGCGGAACTGCACCGCTTTCTCGCCGCGCGGGGACTGTACTATCCGCCCGCGCCGACCTTCGACGGCGCATTCATCGGCGGCACGATCGCGACCAACGCCGCCGGGCCGGCCACGTTCAAGTACGGCGTCACGCGCCCGTGGGTCGCCGCCATCACCGTCGTCCTTGCCGACGGATCGATTCTCGATCTGGCCCGCGGAGACGTACGCGCATCCGGCGAGGGCGTCATCGAGATCCAGACGATCGGCCGCGGGCTCGTACACGTTCCGGTGCCGGCCTACGAGGTGCCGACGCACCTGCCGAAGCTCTCCGCCGGTTACTTCGCAGGGCGCAATCTCGATCTGCTCGACTTGTTCGTCGGTTCGGAGGGAACACTCGGGGTCATCGCCGAGGCCACGGTTCGCATCACGCCCCGCCCGTCGCGATGCGTCGTTCTCGTTCCGTGCGAGTCGGAGGGGCAGGCCGTCACGTTGAGCGCCGCGTTCGCCGCAAGCGGTCTCGAGGTCGCCGCCATCGAATACATGGACTCGCGGTCGCTGCGGCTGCTCGACGATGGCGTGTACGCGCGGGCGGGCATATCGCGCCCGCCGGCGGCGCCGCGCTGCTGCTCGTGCAGGTCGAAACGGAGAGCCGACCCGACGAGGCGCTGGCGCGTCTCGACGACATCCTGCAGACGAGCCGCATCGCCGGCGATCCGGTCGTTGCGCTCCCCGACGACGAGCGGACGGCGGCCCGCCTGTTCGAGCTTCGCGAGGCCGTTCCCGCTGCCGTCAACGCGCGGGTTGGAGACGCGAAGGCGCGCATCCATCCGGGTATCCAGAAGACGGCCGGTGACTTCATCGTCCCCGTTGGATCGATCGATCGCGCGCTCGCGCTGTATCGCGGCGCGTTCGAGCGCCGCGGGCTCGAATACGCCATCTGGGGGCATATCTCGGACGGGAACCTGCATCCGAACCTGATTCCCGGCTCGCTCGAGGATGTCGAGGCGGGGCGTGACGCGCTGCGCGAGATGGCGCGCGGCGTCATCGATCTCGGCGGCGCGCCCATCGCCGAGCACGGCGTCGGGCGCAATCCGCTGAAGCAGCTGTTCCTGCGGGACCTGTACGGCGACGAAGGGATCGAGCAGATGCGCGCGGTGAAGCGCGCACTCGATCCCGACGGAAAGTTCGCGGCCGGCGTCCTGTTCGCAGCGGCGCGGACCTCATAGGTCCGCGAGCAGTGTGGACCGCTCAGCTCCGCGAGGCGCGCGGCCGTGAGGCGGTCGCCGCGAGAATCAACCCCGCCGCGGCACCCCACGCAAGGTGGGCGGCAATCATCAGGCCCGTGCGCGCCACCGGATCGTAGGTGATCGGCTGCCTGACGCCCGACACGGGAAGCCATCCGACGTAGCTCGTCGCCCAGACGCCCAGGCCGAAGAGCGCTCCGGAAACGGCCCCGGTCGCGACCCTGCGCGGGGCAATCGTCGAGAAGACCGCGCCGGTCAGCGCGGCATACCCGACATGAAACGCCAGCGTCAGGTTCTGCATGTCGCGCTCGGAGAGATCGCCATGGACGCCGAACTTGACGGCGATCGCCTCCACGATTTCACGTGGCGGCAGCGGCCGCTGGACTTCCCCCTGAAGGCGCTCGTGCAGCGTCTCCATCACGATGGTCATTGGTACCGTCGCGGCGACACCTGCCGCTGCACCTGCCAGCACGTTCCTCATGTGATCCTCCGTCGGCTCCGCCGGGTCCGCGTCGCGTGGCTCTGCGAGCGGCGCGGGACCCCGGCTTACAACAGCAGGCTGACGGCGGTTGCGGCGAGCCCCGCGATCATCAGCCACAGCGGCAACGCGCCGGCATCTCCGCTTCCCGTCCTGTCCGCGTTGATGCGGCCCTGCGCGTTGAACGCCGCGCCGAGCGCCCCGAGCAGGAGCAGCCAGCCGAGGCCGAGGACGATTCGCGAGGGGATGCCGGATGGGTGAACGAAGACGACCGCGATCGACGCGATCCAGCCGATGAGCGCCGTGCCGGCGAGCAGCCGCAGGTGCGCCAGCTCGCGATCGATCGCCTGGCGGCGCAGCTCGTGCCGAAGCGCCTCCTCGGCGCGGCGGCGCTCGTCTTCGAGCTGCGCCCGTTCGAGCTCGAGCCGTGCGTGGTCGCGGTCGAACGCTTCTTTGAGCGCGGCGACGACGACGTTGGTCAGCCGCGTTTCGATCTGGCCGGCCAGACCCTGCGCGGCGGCGGTTTGCGATAACGACGTTTCCGGCGGCGGCGCCGCGGACGCGGGCGCGCTGAACTTGCGCGCGGCCTCGCGCAACGCGATCACCGTGTCGTAGGCCCTGAAGAGCGTGGAGAAATTCACCCCATGGATGCGTTCAAAACGTGTTCCCGGCCTGCGACCTCAACCATGCGTCGCGGACGCGCCGCTGGGCGTCGGTGAGTCCCTGGCCGGCCTGCTCAGCGGGAACGATTTCCAGGCGCGGGTCGGCAATCACGCGAATTGTCGCGGAGATCGGCTGTGCGCGGCCGCGATGGAGGTAGGTAACGGCCAGCGGCGTCCCCGGCCGCGTCCCGCGCACGGCCGTGTCGATGTCGTCCGCGCGCGTGACCGATGCCCCACCGACCTGCGTCAGGACGTCGTCACGCTCGAGGCCAGCTTGATACGCGGGCGTTCCCGCCGGAACGGCCGCGCCGATGCGAACACCCCCTGGCCCATCCTGCAGGTGAAGCTCACCCGCAAAGCCGGACTGCGGCGCGCGCGGCCTCACCACGAGCCCCGCGTCGGCCAGCAGCCTGGCGTAGTTCACAACCTCGTGTCCCTGGATGTAGCGGGTGAAGAAGTCGTCCGCGAACGGCGGATCGCCAGAGACGGCGCCGAGCACCGCCTTCGCGTCCGCAAGCGTGTACGGCCGATCGACGTATCCGGGTGCGCGGCCGCCGGGCTTTCCGAAGCGCTGCCACATCGCGCGCATGAAGTCGTCCAGCGTCACCTTGCCGTCGCTGCGCTCGCGCAACGTGAGGTCGAGGCCGAGCGCAATCGATTCGCCCCAGGTGTAGTACGAGATGAACGTGTTCTCGAAATCCGTTCGATCGATGGCCGCGGCCGCATCGACAAACGGCGCCATCTGGCTCATCTCCTCCGCCGTGCGGACCTGCCGGCCCGGGCTGAAGGTGACGGCGTTGACGGCCGACGCGAGCGTCGCCGCGAATTCCGCGAGCCGTGTCAGGCCGGCGCGTTGCAGCGTCAGCGGTCCGTAGTAGTTGGTGAAGCCCTCGGCCAGCCACAGCTCGCCGGACATGTTCGCTTCGTCGAAGTTGAACGGCTCGAGCGACCTCGGCCTGATGCGCTCGACGTTCCACGAGTGAAAGAACTCGTGAGAGATGGTGCTGAGCAGACCGGCGCGATTCCCCCTGAGGGACGACGACGACGTGACGATGGTGCTGTTGCGGTGCTCCATCCCGTCGCCGTTGTTCCACGGCAGGTAATCCGCGATGAACGTGTAGGTCCCGCCGTCGTACGGCGCGAACTCACCGTAGACGCCGCGTTCCTCGCGAACGATCTTCTCGACGTCACGCGCGAAGCTGTCGAGCTCGCCGTCGTCGCCGTCGTGATGAACGGCGACGCGAAACGCCGGCTCACGCGCGCCGTCGCGCACCGTGAACGTCCGGAGCGCGTGGGCGCTGAGCTCCGTCGGGCTGTCCATCAGGTATTGCAGGTTGGGCGCCGTGAACGTCTGCGCGTCGGCGCCGGGAAACAATTGCGTCGCGACGCGCCACGTGGCGCCCGCCGGCGATGCGAAGCGCACGGTGACTGGACGATCCTCGAGCCCGCGGACCCACATCAGCGCGGCGGGCATGTTGATGTGCGCGTGCGCCGGATCGACCGAGAGGTACGTCCCATCGGTGCGATCGCCGAAGACGCGGTAGCTCACGCGAACGGCCGAAGGGTGCTCGGCAGCCACCCACTGATGCGGCGTCGAGTGCGTCACGCGCAGCGCGGCACCCGCCGCGTCCGTCACGCGCACGTCGAAGACGTTCTTGGCGAACTCGTGAAGCGCGTAGCGTCCGGGAGACGCGCGGCTCATGTGGAGCTCGAGCGGCGCCGCCGGCAGATCGGCGAGCGTGAGCTCGACCTGCATCCAGCGGTGCTCGGGTTCGGGGAAGCTCAGTTGATAAGAGACCGGCGCCTGGGCAAACGCGTTCGCGGCGACCGTCAGCGTCAGAACGGCCGC
>DASQAX010000074.1:0-23985 GCA_035635535.1 Vicinamibacterales bacterium
GCGCCGCACCACCATCGAGGCGTGCCGCCCGCGGCCACGCGGGCCCATATGGGGTGAATGGCGACGACTCCAACGCTGGGAATCGCGACCGCGGCGATCGTGAGAAGGGCCTCGTCGGCCGTACCCGTCAACTCGAGACGGAGACCGCCGTAGCTGACGTCGACGACCCTGGCCGCGTCGCCACTGACGTCAACGGCCATGTCCGCGTACTTCCGGGGCCAGCGGCGAGCGACCGTTGACGAGGATGGCTGTGGCGCATCCCGCAGCAGGCGATCGACCACGGCGGCAAGCGCCGTGTCGTCCAGCGGCCGCGTCATGTAGATTGCGCCGGCGCTGGTCGCCTCCCTTTCCAGAACAGGGTCGTAGGAGTCGTCGATGACCACCGAGGGTGTCTCGGGCATGGAGCGGAGCACGAGCTGAATGCCGTTGTACGCCCCGAGCTTGACCGCCGTGACGAGGAGATCGGGCGGGGCGAGGGCAATTCGCTGCTTCGCCTCCTGGAAGGAGGAGACCGTTGTGGCGAAGTTACCCGTACCCGTCGTCAGCACACGTTCGACGGCTTCCCGAGATGGCGATTCGGGATCGACGATGAGAAGGCGAAAGGGCATACCGGACGGTCTGTGATCGCGGTTTCGTGTCTCTCGAATCGTGGCGGAGGAGCAAGGTCGCGATTAGAAAATGCCGCCAAAAACGCTGAATTTCTCATAACTACGAGCAAGCGGAATGCCGTTTTTGACGTGCGGTGCACTGAGAAAAAACGGGGGCGTGGGCGAAAGTCCTGCTTACGCCGAGACAATTCTCATGCTTTTCACGACGAAACCATGTGAAAACCGCCGGCGCGGCGACTTCGGGGGCGTCGGATATCGGGCTGCGTCGCACGGCAGACGTGCACGGGACGAAACCCGTGTACGCCTGACGTAATAGAGGGGGCTGACGCCCGTGGCGTGCGGGCTATGCGGTACGTCCGGCCGAACCGGCTGCGACGGGCGGCCGGCGCTCGCGCGCGATGCCTGCCTGCTCCGGGCGGACAAAGGGCGGCTTCATCATCCGGAAGCTCTGGAACACTTCGTGGCACTGGAACTTCCGGAGGAAGTTGAGGAACCGGCGGTAGTCCTGCGGCGGCATGTTGAACGCCTGCACCAGCTGCTTGTAGCTGCCGCGAGTGTGTTCGAGGCCCATGCGGACGACGAGGCGAAGGTCGCGGCGCGTCAGATCGCGCGCCATGAACGGCTCGCATACTTCCGACCAGAAGCAGGCGCCGTTGAGCAGACGGTCGAACAGCACCTCGTGAATCGGTGGTTCGACTGGCTGCACGGCAACAGTCGCCGGGCGCGCGCGATGACGGGGATGCACGAGCATCTCGAGCTCAGCGTCGGCCCGCGACTTCAGCACGAGCCGCTCGGTGACGTTGCGCAGCTCGCGGACGTTTCCCGGCCAGTCGTAGTCGCTGAGCGAAGCGATGGCGTCGGGGCCCAGCTCCGGCAGCGGCCGGCCGTGCTTTTCCGCGAATATCTTGAGGAAATAGTCGAGCAGCAGCGCAACGTCGTCGCGGCGTTCGCGCAACGGCGGCACCTCGATGTGCACGACGTTGAGCCGGTAGAAGAGGTCCTCGCGGAACGTCTTCTCCGCAACCTGTTCGAGCAGGTTGCGATGCGTCGCGGTGATGACGCGGACGTTGACCGTCTGCGCGTGCCGATCGCAGCCGACGCGCTGAATCTCGCCGGTCTCGAGGAACCGGAGGAGAAGCGCCTGCATCCGCAACGTCATCTCACCGATTTCGTCGAGGAAGACCGTTCCGCCGCTCGCGCTTTCGAGCAGCCCGCGCTTGTCGCGCCACGCGTCGGTGAAGCTGCCCTTCACGTGACCGAACAACTCGGATTCGAGCAGCGAGTCGGGCACGCCGGCGCAATTGATGGTGACCAGGGGACCGCGCGCGCGGTGACTGCGGTCGTGAACGAGGCGCGCGACGATTTCCTTGCCGGTGCCGCTCTCGCCGGTGATCAGCACCTTGGCGTTCGAGCGCGCCGCGCATTCGATTTCTTCTCTGACCTGGCGAATCCCAAGACTGCTACCAATGAGGACCGCCGGTTTATCACTCATGATGCCTCTGCCTGTTTACGTCGTTTGGGGGACCGCTGGGACAAAGTCCGGCGGGAAGGCGATATTGTCTAGCTAAAAGCTCTTCAGTGCAGTAGTTTTTTTGCGTTTGCGCGGTCTTTTTTTAGCTAAAAACCGGACTTTCGCCCGCTTCTTCGGGTACCACTTTTCGTCGCAGGTGTGCGGGGTCCTTGTGGCAATAGACCGAAGTCGCGTGGGCTGCGTCACTTAAAAGGGATCACCGCCGCCGCGCCGGTGTGTCGCTCCTGCTCATTCGAAGCCGCAGCCGCACACCCGCAGCGGCCGCATCCCGACGGTCACCGCGGCACCGGCCCTGTACCCGATGAAACCGCGTCCCGGCACCGGTGAATCGCGCTCCTCGCGTCCGCCTTCAACGCCGAGCCGCAGTCCCCGCACGAGGCGAACGCCGAGGCCCGCGCCGACGAAGCCGTAGGTATCCGCATACCTGCTCGCGGTCACGCCGGGCGCGGGATCGTGAAGCATGCGCTCGCCCTCGAGACGAAGATCGACGTCCCACACGCTGGTCAGCTGCGCGCGAAGGTCGGCGACGGCGGCCGTACGAACGTAATCCGGAAACGGGGTGTCGAAGGAGAAATCGATGTCACGCATGCCGGTGATCAGAATGCGCGTGCGGCTGCCGAGCCGGAGGTCCTCGTCGAGCGACGCCACGAAGCCTCGATAATCGGCGATGGCCGTTCCGACGGCGTCGAGCCGGATGTACCCGAGACGGACGCTCCCGGTCGCGCGAGCGCCCGCGTTGTGGAGGATTCCGGTCTGCAGGCGCACGATGTCCGCGTCGCGCTGTGGCGCGAACCGGAATCGTTCGGTTGCGACGTTCACCTGGAGGAGCGCGCTGAGGCCGGTCGTGAGCGTCTGCCGCCCCTCGACGGAGGCCGAGAGCACGCGGCGGTTCAGCAGCCGCTGCAGGTTCGCGCCGAGGAATATCTCGTCCGGATCGAACCCGTAGTCGTTGCGGCCGAACGCGAGCGACGCGACCGTGCGTTCGGCGACACGCGCATCGACGCCAACCTGGATGCCCGCCGCGAGTTGATCCGTTCGTCGATCGATCTCGTGGTTGATGCGCCGGCGTCCGCCGTCGACGAGTCCCGTCGCCCATGGCGTCAGGCGGCCTGCCGCCACCTCGAGATGGCCGTCGGCGCTCACGTCGAGGCTGCGCTCGTCCGAGTACTTGTCGAAATAAAGGTATCGGCCGCGGGCGCTCCCTTCGCCGCGCACCGGATCAGCGTCGAGCGTCACCACCGCCTCCGGTTCGAGGATGAACGCGGTGTCGCGCTTCGCGTCCGACGCTTCGTTGAACACGTTCGTGTCCACGCCGCCGTTCATCAACGCCACCGACGGCGTGACACCCACGGGACCAACATAGAACGCCGCCGGCTCGGCGAACCGTCCGCCGAGCTCCGTGGAGAGCGTGCGCATCCTCAGGGTGATGGCCTGGGCCGGCACGACAGGCGTCAGCCGCGCGGTGCCTGTTGCGACGATGCGGCCCGTCGAGTCGACGACCTGCACGCGATAGGTCGCCAGCGGCAGGTCGGTGAACATGAACGAGCCGTCCGCCGCAGGGTCCGTCGTGACGGTGACGTTGGCGCTGACCGCGCGGACCTGCAGGCCAGCCGGGGGCGGCCCGTTCGAGGCGCGCACGGTCCCTTCAATGGTCCCCGTGAGCTCCTGCGCGGCCATGACGACGTTCAGCGCCGCAACGAGCAGCGCCACTGCGAACAAGCGAGTGGGCATCACGCCGCTAATGTAACAGCGCTTCAGCCGCGCTTCAAAGCAGCGAATGAAAAAAGGGGGCGGGTCCCGGCGGTCAATCGAGCGAGTCGACGAACCTGCGCCACGCGTCGAAGGCGTGTTCGTCGGCCGAGTCGATCTCGGCGCCGCACCACCAGCGCCCGACGGCGCCGCCGCCGCGCGCCCAGACCGGATGAACGGGTAGACGGCCAAGCTTCGGGATATCCACGGTCGCGAGCCGCGAGAGCGGATGGTCGATCGTCCCGATCTCCACGCGCAGGCCGCCGTAGCTGACGTCGACGACGTTCGCGTCATTGTCGCCGACGCGCGCGCGCACCTTCACCTGCTTGCGCGGCCACCGCCGTACCACGCGTGATGACTGTGGCAGCGTGCTCTCGGCGAGCAGCCCTTGCACCAGCGCCATGAACCGCGTCTGGTCCACCGGCAGCTTCACGTAGGTCGCGCCGGCGCTGGTCGCTTCTTCCTCGAGCACCGGATCGTCCTCGGTGTGCACGACGATCGCCTGCGTGTGCGGGTGGTTGGCCTGCGCGCGCAGCACCAGGTGAATGCCGTTATGGGACCCGAGCTTCACGGCGGTGATGAGCAAATCGGGCGGCGCGTAGACGAGCCGCTCTTCCGCCGCGTCGAACTCGGCCACCGACGTCACCATGTTTCCCGCCGTGCTCAGCATGCGGTCCATGGCCGCCCGGGCGGCGGGATCGGTCTCCACAACCAGAAGGCGAAAGGGCATTTTGGGAAGCGTAGTTTGAACAGCGATGAGCAAGGAGGATGCCTGAGGCGCACCTCAGCGATGTGCCGATTCTGCGAACAAATTGAGCGGCGCCCGCGGCGGTTGCATGCGGAATAGTCGTCTCGATCACCATCGTGTCATCAGACGACCGGGGTCAACCGGCAGCGTCCAGCTGATGAACGTGTGCACGCGGGCGGCCTCCATTGTGTTCGTGACGCACGATCTGCACGAATTCGTGAGGAGGCGGCCGCGGGATCGATGGCCGGGCCGCTGTCGCGCAGGACAGCCGTTACGGCCGGTTCAGGCGACCGGGACCGGCGTGCCGCGATACCAGGCGACCGTCCGCGCGAGCCCCTCTTCGAAGGTGACGATCGGCTGGTATCCCAAGATGCGCCGCGCCTTCGAGATGTCGGCCTGCGAATCCTTGACGTCGCCGGCGCGCGGGGGCGCGTACTTCGGTGACATCTGCCCGCCGACCAGGTCGCGGATGTTGTTGAAGAGCGAGTTGAGCGAAATCCTGACGCCGGTCGCCACGTTGATCACTTCCCCGCTCGCGCCGTCGGCCGTGCACGCGCGCAGGACGCCGTCGACGACGTTGGCGACGTACGTGAAGTCGCGCGTGTGTTCACCGTCTCCGAAGATGGTGGGCTGCCGTCCCTCGCAGAGCGCGCTGATGAAGAGCGAGATCACCCCGGAGTACGGCGACGAAGGATCCTGCCGCGGGCCGAACACGTTGAAGTAGCGGATCGTCACGGTCTCGAGACCGTACAGCGCGGTGAACATCCGGCAGTACTGCTCCGCCACGAGTTTCTGCAGCGCGTACGGGGACAGCGGGGCCGTCGGCATCGTCTCGACTTTCGGGAGCGTCGGCGTGTTGCCGTACGCGGACGAGGAACCCGCGTAGACGAGGCGCTTCACGCGGGCGTCGCGCGCGGCGACGAGGACGTTGAGCGACGCGTCGATGTTGGCGCGGTTCGAGGTGATGGGATCCTCGACGGATCGCGGGACCGAGGGGATCGCCGCCTGGTGCAGGACGTAGTCGATCCCGGCGACGGCGCGGCGGGCAACCTCCAGGTCGGCCAGATCGCCTTCGACGAGCTCCACCGGCGCCACGTGCGCGAGGTTCTGTCGCTTGCCGGTCGCGAAGTTATCGACGACGCGGACCCGCTCGCCGCGCCTGACCAGCTCTTCCACCAGGTGGGAACCGATGAACCCTGCGCCGCCCGTCACGAGGTAATTCGCCATATCGCCGCCCGAACTGAGCAAAAACCCTGCCCGTCAGTAAATCGTAGACGATAATGCAGGGGTCGCAGTCAGCCAGACGATCGCCCGTCTTCGCGCTTCGCGCGGCGCGCACCAGGCTGAAGAGCTTGGGAAGCGGCACGCGATAAGGCGTCGACGGGAGGAAAGTCCGAACTCCACAGGGCGGTGCGCCGGGTAACGCCCGGGCAGGGCAACCTGACGGACAGTGGCACAGAAAAAATACCGCCCCGAGCGAGCCACGAAAGTGGCGAGTCGAGGGGTAAGGGTGAAAAGGTGCGGTAAGAGCGCACCGCGCCGACGGCAACGCCGGTGGCAGGCAAAACCCCGCACGGAGCAAGACCAAATAGGGTGGCGCTATGAGGACTGCCCGTCCCAGGCCACCGGGTAGGTCGCTGGAGTCCGCGAGCGATCGCGGATCGAGAGGAATGATCGTTGGGCCGCCGCGCCGCAAGGCGCGACGGCGAACAGAATTCGGCTTATCGGCTGGCTGCGACGTCTTCCGCTGGAGGCGGGGCGTAAAGCCCCGCCTTACCCGTCTACTTCCTGCTTGATCCCGTACTGTTCCAGCTTCTTGTAGAGGTTGCTGCGTGGCGTGTCGAGCGCCTCGGCGGTCTTGGAAATGTTCCAGTTGTTCTCGCGCAGCTTCTCGACGAGGAACGCGCGCTCGGCGGCTTCCTTGAACTCCCGCAACGTGCCCGGCGCCGGCGTCGGCGCGGTGTGCGGCGCCGCCTCGGGACGCCCCTGCCCCGCCGGCGTGCTGTCGCTGGCCGCTGGCTGCCGTGAAGGCGCCGATTCGCCGCGCACTTCCGCCGGCAGGTCTTCGGCGCGGATCAGATCGCCGGGCGCCATGATCATCAGCCGCTCGACCGTGTTGCGCAGCTCGCGGATGTTGCCGCGCCACCGGTACCGCTGCAGTGCCTCCGTCGCGCGCGGGTCGAAGCGCTTCGGCTTCAGGTTGTGCTCCTCGCTCGTCCGCCTCGCAAAGTGCTGCACGAGCAGCGGAATGTCCTCGCGGCGCTCGCGCAGCGGCGGCACCTGGACGGGGATCACGTTGAGCCGGAAGAAGAGATCCTCGCGGAACTCGCCGCGCTGAATCGCCTCCTCGAGGTCCTTGTTGGTCGCCGCGATGACGCGCACGTCCACCTTGATCGTGCGCGCCGAGCCGAGCCGCTCGACCTCCTGCTCCTGGAGCACGCGCAGGACCTTGGCCTGCGTCTTCGGGCTCATGTCGCCGACCTCGTCGAGGAAGATGGTCCCGCGATCGGCCTGCTCGAACTTGCCGATCTGCTTTTCCGTCGCGCCCGTGAACGACCCCTTCTCGTGGCCGAACAGCTCCGACTCGATCAGCTCCTCGGGAATCGCGGCGCAGTTCACCTGGATGAACCGCTGCCCCGCCCGCGGGCTGTTGCGGTGAATCGTCCGCGCCACCAACTCCTTGCCGACGCCGCTCTCGCCGAGCAGCATGACGGTCGCGTTGGTCGGCGCCGCGCGCTGCACGGACTCGAGCACGCGCCGCAGCGCGGGACTGCCGCCGACGATCTCGTACTTCGACTCCATCGCGAGCTTCAGCTCGCGGTTCTCCTGCCGGAGCGATCGCAGCTCGAGCCCTTTCTGCACCGTCACGAGCACGCGCTCGCTCGTGAACGGCTTCTCGATGAAATCGAAGGCGCCGAGCCGCGTCGCCTGCATGGCGTCGGTAATGGTGCCGTGGCCGGAGATCATGGCGACCGGCAGCGATTCGTCGACCTTGCGGATTTCGGCGAGGGTTTCGAGGCCGTTGGTCCCCGGCATCTTGATGTCGAGGACCACCATGTCCGGCGGATCGCGCTTCACCTGCGCGATGCCGTCGGGACCGGAGGCGGCGCCGGTGAATTCGTAGTGCTCGTACTCGAGGATCATCCGGAGCGAGTCGCGGATGGCGGCCTCGTCATCGATGACGAGAATGCGCGGTTTCACTTACTCGATCTTGACCGTGTGGAGGGCACGCGAGTCGCTCTCCGGTTTGTAGACGTAGAGCGCAAGGATGTCGCCCGCCTTCGCGTTGGCGGTCAGCCGCCGATAGTCCTCCACCGACCGCACCGGGTGCCGGTTGATCTCGAGCAGCACGTGGCCGCGCTCGACGTCGGCGTCGAAGGCAGGGCTCATCGGCTCGACGCGCGAGATGACGACCCCCTGCATCCCGTCCGGGAGCTTGAACCGCTCGGCAAAATCGCGATCGAGCTCACGGACCGACAGGCCGAGCGCCGGTCCCCGCTGGCTCGACGGCTGCGGTGCCGGGTAGTCGTCGTTGGCGGGACGCCGTTCGCGCAGCGGCCGCTCGGCGAGCTTCACGGCGACGTTGACCGGATGGTTGTCGCGGACGATCTGCAGCGACGCGACCGTGCCGGGCTCCCGCGCGGCGATCAGCTGAATGAGCTGGTCGTTGCCGCTGACCGCCTTGCCGTCGACGGCGATGATGAGGTCGTAGGTGCGGATGCCCGCGCGTGCGCCCGGCGAGCCGGGCGTCACGTCCTGCACGAGCGCGCCGTCGCTGTTGCTCAACCCGAGCGACCGCTGGAGATCGGGATCCACGTCACGCAGCGCCAGGCCGATGTAGCCGCGCGAGACGTGACCCTTGTCGCGCAGCTGCGGAAGGATGGCGCGCGCCTGGTTGATGGGAACCGCGAACCCGATGTTGGCGGCGCGCGAGCTGATGGCCGCGTTGATACCGATCACTTCGCCGCGCGCGTTGATCAGCGGGCCGCCGCTGTTGCCGAAGTTGATCGCCGCGTCGGTCTGGATGTAGCGGTCCAGCGAGCTGTCGAACAGCTTGCGCCCGATGTAGCTGACGACGCCGACCGTCACGGTGTGCTCGTACGCGAGCGGGTTGCCGATCGCGACCACCCACTCGCCGACGCGCAGCGTGTCGGAGTCGCCGAGCGCCGCGTAGGGCAGCGGCCGTGTCGACTCCACCTTGATGAGCGCGATGTCCGTGTCGGGGTCCGAGCCGACGCGCGTCGCGTGCAGGTTCCGCCCGTCCGTCAGGCGCACCATGATGCGATCGGCGCCATCGACGACGTGATGATTGGTCAGGATCAGGCCGCTGGCGTCGATGATGAACCCGGTGCCGGCGCCGCGCCGAGGCCCCTGGGGGTCTCGCTGGCCCGGCCGGTCGAACAGCTCCGGCCCGTCCGGCACCGGCAGGCCGCCGAACCGGCGGCTGCGGGCCGTCCCGCGCGACGTCGCGTCGATGTTCACCACCGCGGGGTTGAGCCGCTCGGCCACGTCCGCGAACGAGACCACCACCGGCGACATCCCGGCCGCCACGCGGGTCCGCACAGGGAGCTGCGGCGCGCTCGGCGCGGAAATGGCAAACTGCGGGGTCATCGAGCCGGCCACGACCAGGCCGATGAGAAAGGCAATAGTTGCCGTCAGGCAGACGGTCACCAGGACGAATCGACGGGTCACCTCTCCATTATCACGCTACTTAATCAACTCCAGAAGGGCCGCCTCGTCGAGGATCGGGACGCCCAGGGTCTTTGCCTTGTCGGCCTTGCTGCCCGGCTCGGCCCCGGCCACTACACCGGTCGTTTTTTTGCTCACGGAACCGGCGACCTTGGCGCCCAGCCGCTCGAGCGCGGCCGTGGCCTGCTCGCGGGACATCGCGGCCAGCGTGCCCGTGATGACATAGGTCCTGCCGGTCAGGGGACCCGGCGTATCGGCGGCCGCACGCTGGTCCTCCGGCACCTCCATGTTCACGCCGGCGGCGCGGAGGCGTTCGATGAGCTGCCGATTCCGCGGCTCGTCCAGCCAGCTGCGCAGCGCCTCCGCGAGCACCGGGCCGATTTCCGGCGTCCCCTGCAGCCGCTCGGGCGTCGCGGCGCACAAGGCGTCCATCGACCCGAATGCGCGCGCCAGCACCTGGGACGCGCGTTCGCCGACGTGACGGATGCCGAGCCCGTAGATCAGCCGCCACAGCTCGTTCGCGCGGCTCTTCTCGACCTGCGCCATCACCTTGGCCGCCGACTTCTTGCCCATTCGCTCGAGCGACTCGAGCTTTTCCGCCGTCAATGCGTACACGTCGGCGTAGTCGTGCACGAGGCCGGCTGAAATCACCTGGGCGATCAGCGATTCGCCGAGGCCCTCGATGTTCATCGCGCCGCGCGACGCGAAGTGTTCGAGGCCGCGCTGCAGCTTTGCCGGGCACGACGTGTTCTCGCATCGCCAGACCGCTTCCTCTTCCGGCCGATGCAGCGTGCTGCCGCAGCGGGGGCAGATGGTCGGCATGACCCACGGCTTCGAATCGGCGGGCCGCTTGCCCGGGATCGGCCCGACGACGCGCGGGATGACGTCCCCGGCCTTCTCGACGATGACCCAGTCGCCCTCCCGGATGTCCTTGCGGGCGATGTCGTCGGCGTTGTGCAGCGTCGCCATCGACACGGTCGAACCCGACACGAAGACCGGGTCGAGCATCGCGAACGGCGTCACCGCGCCCGTCCGCCCCACGTTCACCTCGATGCTCTTGAGGAGCGTCGTCTTCTGCTCGGCGGGGAACTTGAACGCGATCGCCCACCTCGGGAACTTGCTCGTCGTGCCGAGGCGTCCGCGCAGGTCGATGCGATCGAGCTTGATCACCACGCCGTCGGTGTCGAAGTCGAGCGCGCGCCGCTTGTCTTCCCATTCGCGGCAGAACTCGACGAGCGCGTCGACGCCCTGGCAGCGCTGCCAGTGCGGCTCGACCGGCAATCCCCAGTGCTTGAGGGCTTCCAGCGTTTCGCCATGCGTCGGGAGGCGGACCTGAAGGTCCGCCTCTACGTTCGGTCCGCCTGCGAGCTGGTACATCCACGCGCTGAGACCGCGTTTCGCGACAAGCGCCGGATCGAGGTTCCTCATCGTCCCGGCGGCGGCGTTGCGCGGGTTGGCGAACAGCGGCTCGCCGGCGTCAGCTTTCTCCTTGTTGATCCGCTCGAAGACCTTGCGAGGCAGGTAGACCTCCCCTCGTACTTCGATGCGGCGCGGACCCTCTGCGGCGCGGCGCGGACCCTTCGGGTCCGCGGTCCGGAGCTTCAGCGGGATCGCGCGAATCGTCCGGACGTTCGACGTGACCTCCTCGCCGCGGACGCCGTCGCCGCGCGTCGCGCCGCGCACGAGCGTTCCGTTCTCGTAGGTGAGCGCGAGGCTCAGGCCGTCGATCTTCAGTTCGGCGACGTAATCCACCTGCTCTACCGGCTCCCCGGCCGCGGCGAGGCCCCGCCGCACGCGCGCGTCGAACTCACGCAGCTCCTCTTCGGAGTACGCGTTGTCGAGGCTGAGCATCGGCTCGGCGTGCTCGACGGTCTCGAAGCCGGCGGCCGGGCGGCCGCTGACGCGCTGGGTCGGCGATTCGGACGTGACGAGATCGGGATTCTCGGCTTCGAGGCGCTCGAGCTCCTGCATGAGCGCGTCGAATTCGGCGTCGGCCAGCTCGGGATCGTTGAGGACGTAGTAACGCTCTTCGTGGTAGCGAATCTCGCGCCGGAGCTCGGCGATCCGTTCAGCGGCGTTCATACACGCCACGCCGTCCGTGATGGGGCGCCAGCCGCATCAGCGAACGCCGTTCCCTAGCGATCCCGCGACAGGACGTAATCAGGCAGGTACATCAACGCGTCGCGCTCGGCGCTGGCCGGGAAGAGCTCGAGCGCGGCCTTCGCCCGCTCGACGAAGTCGGTCGCGACGCGCTGCGCGTAGTCGATCGAGCGGTGCTGCGCGAGCAGGTTGCGCAGCTCGCGCCACTCGTCCATCGACGCGTCGCGTTCCTTGACGATCTTGCGGATGAGGACCTCCGCCCGCGCGTCGCCGCTGGCCAGCAGATGGATGACCGGCAGCGTCGTCTTCCCCTCGCGCAGGTCGCCGCCCACGGGCTTGCCGAGCGCGTCTTCTTCACCCGTGAAGTCGAGCAGGTCGTCGACGAGCTGGAACGCCATCCCGATGTTCAGGCCGTAGTCCCAGAGCGCGTCTTCCTGTTCGGTGTTGGTCCCCGGCCCGAGCATGCCGCCGATGCGCGCGCTGCCGGCGAACAGGAACGCCGTCTTACGGCGGATGATCTCGAAGTGCTCGTCCTGCGACAGGTCGACGATGCCGTTCTTCGTCAGCTGGTAGAGCTCGCCCTCGATCATGCGCAGCGTCACTTCGCAGAGCAGGCGGATGAAATCCAGGCTGTCGCGCGACAGCGCCATCGACATCGACTTGATGTAGAGGAAGTCGCCGAGGAGCACCGTCACGTCGCTTCCCCAGCGCGAGTGCACGGCCTGCCGGCCGCGGCGCATCTCGGATTCGTCGATGATGTCGTCGTGCACGAGCGTCGCCGTGTGGACGAACTCGATCACCGACGCGAAGAGCGGCGCGTGCTCGCCGGTGTAGCCGCTCATGCGCGCGGCCATCAGCAGCACCGCCGGGCGGATGCGCTTCCCGCCGCCCTGCTGGATGTAGTGGCCGATCGTCGGGATCAGGGGAACCTGGGATTCCAGATGGCGTACGAATTCGCGTTCGACCTTCTCGAGGTCGCCACGAATCGGCTCGAACATCTGCGCGAGAACGACGGATGAAGGTTTCTGCGCGGTGGGGCCCAAGCCCAACCATCATATCGCGAGTCACGGCTTGAACAGCTTCTCGAAGTTCGCCCGAGCGGCCCGACCGATGTCGTCCGGGGCCGCGCCGCGCAGCTCCGCGATCGTCTCCGCGACACGCACGACGTGCGCGGGCTCGTTCCGCTTTCCGCGAAACGGCGCGGGCGCGAGAAACGGGCTGTCGGTTTCGATGAGGAGCCGCTCGATCGGCACCATCTTCGCCACCTCCTTCAACTCGAGGGCGCGCGGAAAAGTGACGATGCCGGCCAGCGAGATGTGAAAGCCGATGTCGAGCGCCCGCTGCGCCATCGCGCGGTCGCCCGTGAAGCAGTGAAACACACCGCCCGTGTCGCGTGCGTGCTCTTCGTCCAGGATGCGGAACGTGTCCTCTTCCGCCTCTCGCGTGTGAATCACGATTGGCAGGCGGCGGTGCGTCGCGAGGCGGATCTGCTCGCGAAAGACCTGCTGCTGGACCTCGCGCGGCGCGAAGTCGTAGTGGTAGTCGAGCCCGATCTCGCCAAGCCCGCGCGTCAGCGGCTGCGCGTCGATCACCTCGTCGACGCGGGCCGCCGCATCGGCCGGGTTCCCGGCGAACTTCCCCGCCGCGTGCGGATGCACGCCGACCGAGAACCGCACCGCATCCCACTGCGCGGCCACCGCTCGCCCCTGCTCGATCTCCGGCTCGTCGTCGGCGGCCAGGATGACGAGCGCGTACGCGAGCCTCGCGTCCCTCGCGCGCTCGATGACCGACGGAAGGTCGTTGACGAACTCGGGGCCCGCGATGTGGCAGTGGGAGGCGATCACCGCACTCTCGCCCCGGGCGGCACCTCCTGGTCGAAGGCCACGAGGATCGGCTTTCCACCGTCCACGCTGGCCGCGAGCACCATCCCGTTCGACTCGATGCCCATCAGCTTCGCCGGCTTGAGGTTGAAGACGATGGCGATGGTGCGGCCGACGAGCTGTTCCGGCTGGTACGCCTCGGCAATTCCGGCGACGATCGTCCGCTGCTCGGTGCCGACATCGACCTTCAGCTTGACCAGCTTCTTCGACTTCGGGACCGCCTCGGCCTCGAGCACCTTCGCGACCCGGAGCTCCACCTTCATGAACTCGTCGATCGAGATGCGGGTGTCCTCGGCAAGCGTCGCCCCCGCGCCGACCGCCTGTGTCGCGCCGGGCGCGGCGGGTTCGCCCGCCTGCGCGCGCGGCGCTTCGGCGGGCAGGCCGGCGGCGTCAATCGGTTTTTCGTCCATCGAACGCAGCTCCTCGAGAGTCTTCTCGATTCGTGGAAACAGTGCCTCGACGGGTCCCAGCTTCGTTCCGGGAGCCAGTGTGCCCGCCCGCAGATCCGTCCAGCGTTCCTGTGGTATCCCGAGCATCGCCCGGATCCTGGAGGCCGCTTCGGGCATCACCGGGTCGACGAGCGCCGCGATCGCGCGGAGCGCATCGGCCGAGTGATACAACGTGGCGTCGAGCTTCGGACGCTGATCGGGCTTCTTGGCCAGCGCCCATGGCTCACGCTGGACGATGTACTGGTTGACCCCGCGGATCAGGTCCCACGTCGCCTGCAACGCGACGGTGATCTGAAACGCATCGAAGGACGCTTTCACCGCACCGACCGTCGCTCCGATCTGGCGCTCCATCTCCGCGTCCCGCTCATCACGCGTATCCTTCGGCGACCCTGGAACGACGCCGTCGCAATACCGCTGGATCATCGTCGTCGTACGGCTGACGACGTTACCAAGATCGTTTGCGAGATCGGCATTGAAGCGCGTGAGCATGCCCTCGTCGGAGAAGTTGGCGTCCTGGCCGAGCGGCATCTCGCGCATGACGAAGTAGCGCAGCGCGTCGACGCCGAACGCGGCGACGTAGTCCTGGTAGCGCGCCACGTTGCCGATCGACTTCGACATCTTCGCCCCGCCCATCAGCCACCAGCCGTGCGCGATGATGCGCTTCGGCGGCGCGATGCGCGCCGACATCAGGAACGCCGGCCAGTACAGCGCGTGCTGCCGGACGATCTCTTTGCCCACCAGGTGCGTCACCGCGGGCCAGTACCGATCGACACGGCTCGTGTCGCTCGTTCCGAAGCCGAGCGCCGTCAGGTAGTTCGTCAGGGCGTCGAACCAGACGTACATGACGTGCTTCGGGTCGTCTGGCACCGGGATGCCCCACTGGAACGACGTCCGGCTGATGCTGAGGTCCTGCAGGCCGGCTTCGATGAACGTCCGGATCTCGTTCAGGCGGAACGACGGCTGCAGAAAGTCCGGATTGCGCGCGTAGAAGTCGAGCAGCGGCTGCTGATACTTCGACAACCGGAAGTAGTAGCTCTCCTCTTTCAGCCGCTCGACCTTGTTGCCGCAGGTCGGGCACTTGCCGTCGACGAGCTGCGTCTCCGGAACGAAGATCTCGTCAACGGTGCAGTACCACCCTTCGTAGTCGCCCTTGTAGATGTCGCCGCTGGCGGCCACGCGGCGCCACAGTTCCTGCGACGCGCGATGGTGTCGCGGCTCGGTCGTCCGGATGAAATCGTCGTTCGAGATGTTCAGATCCCGGCACATCTGGCGAAAGCTGCCGGCGATCTGCTCGGCAAAGACGTCCGTCTTCAGGCCCGCCTTCTGCGCCGCCCGCTCCACCTTCTGCCCGTGCTCGTCGGTCCCCGTCAGGAAGAACACGTCGTCGCCGAGCAGCCGCCGCGAGCGCGCAATCGCGTCGGCGACCATCGTGGTGTACGCGTGACCGATGTGCGGCTGCGCGTTGATGTAGTAGATGGGCGTCGTGATGTAGAACGGATTCATGAGCGTCGCGCGTCGAGCCACGCCTTCGTGGCCGCCGCCTGGACATCCTTGACGCTGCGCCCCGACGCTTCAGCAAGCCGGACGCAGTCGTCGAATTCCGGAGCGGCATTGAGCACTTCCCCGTTGCGGGTCGCCACCTTGAACCGGACCGGCCCGAACGGTGTCGTCACGGTCTGCGTCTCGCGGTCGAGGCACTCGCGCGCCATCTCGCGATGGCGAACCCCAATCGTCGTCGTCTCCCGGAAGATCGTGGACGTCAGCATGTTTCGCAGCGGCGGCGGGGCGATGACCGACAGCAGCGTTCCCGGCCTGTTCTTCTTCATCTGGATCGGCGTATAGAACACGTCGAGCGCGCCGGCCGCCAGCAGCTTGTCCATCAGGACGCCGAAGATCTGCGGGTTCATGTCGTCGATCTCCGCCTCGATCACGACGACGGTGTGGGAGGGGGCCGCGGCGTCGGCCTCGCCGATCAGGACGCGCAGCACGTTCGGCGTGTCGTCGAAGCTGCGCGCGCCGGCGCCGTAGCCGATGTTCGCGATCGTCATCGCCGGGATGCCGCCGAACTCGGTCGCATATGACGTGATGAGCAGCGCGCCCGTCGGCGTGACCATCTCGGCACGCTGGGTCCCCGAGTAGACGGGCACGCCTTCCAGGAGCCTGATCGTCGCGGGCGCCGGTACTGGATAGAGACCGTGAGACGACCGGATCGTCCCGCTCCCCACGTTGATCGGCGATGCCACGATGCGATCCGCGCCGACGAGCTCCAGCGCGTGCACCGTGCTGACGATGTCCACTATTGAATCGAGCGCGCCCACCTCGTGCAGATGAACCTTCTCGGCCGGCGTGCCGTGAATGGTCCCCTCCACCTCTCCCAGCCGGGCGAAAAGGGCCTTCGCGCGGTCCTTGCCCGCGCCGCTCAATCGTGAGTCGTCGATGAGGGAGAAGATCTCGGGCAGCGTACGGTGAGCGTGCGCCTCGGTCGCGACGGCGCCACCGTGGCCGTGGTGATGATGGTGGTGGCTTTCGCCCGCATCCTCGCCGCGGACCTGGAACTTCGTCGCGCCGATGCCCGCACGCTGCACGCGCTCGGTCCAGACTGCGTCCCGATCGATCGAGAGGCTGCCGAGAGCGGCGCGGATCTCCTCGAGCGGCACGCCCGCGTCGATCAGCGCGCCGACGATCATGTCGCCGGACGCGCCCGAGAAGCAGTCGAAGTACAGGACCTTCACGACCCGTCCATCTTACCCGACGCGCCCCGCGAGGCTTCCCGCTTCGACGAGCGAGTAGTACCGCTGCTCCGAGAGAATGAGGTGATCGATGACGTCGATGCCCATGATGTCGCCGGCGCGAATCATCCTGCTCGTCAGCAGCAAATCGTCGCTGCTCGGCGTCGGATCGCCGGAGGGGTGGTTGTGGAACAGCACGATCGCCGCGGCCGATGCCGCCGTTGCCTCCCTGAACACCTCGCGCGGATGGACCACCGTCGAATCCAGGCCGCCAATCGACACGAGCTTGACGCGAATCACCCGGTGCTTGGTGTCGAGCATGACGATGCCGAACTGCTCGACGGCGGCGGCGCCGTACTGCGGCAGGAGGTAGGAGGCGAGTTGCTGCGGCGTCCGGTACTGCGGGCGTTCGAGCGCGCTTCGCACGAGCGTCCGCCGTCCTAGCTCGACCGCCGCGACCACCTGCGACGCGCGCGCCGGCCCGACGCCGCTCACGGACAGTTGGTCGGGCGCCAGCCGCGCGAGTCCATGCAGCCCGCCGGCGCGCTCGAGCAGGCGATTGGCCAGCTCCAGCGTTCCGTGTTTGCGCGACCCGCTGCCAAGGACGATGGCCACGAGCTCGTTGTCGCCGAGCGCGGTGACCCCCAGCCGTTGCAGCTTTTCACGCGGCCGATCGTGCTTCGCGACTTCTTTCATAGCGCTATACTCGAATTCTCATGACCCTGCGGCTGTCCGCGTGCATCGTTGCCGCGGTCCTCGTTACTGCCTGCGGCGACCCTCCCAACAAAGAGATGGATCAGGCGCAGGGCGCCATCGACGCGGCGCGGGCCGCGGGCGCCGATCGGTACGCAACCAGTGAGTACACCGCCGCGACCGACGCGCTGAAGCGCGCGCAGGACGCGGTGGCGCAGCGCGACTACCGGCAGGCGCTCAACGAGGCGCTCGACAGCCGCGAGCACGCCCAGAACGCGGCTCGCGAAGCGGCCGACACCAAGGCGCAGCTGCGGGGCGAGGTCGAACGCGACATGGCGCAGATCGCCGCCCTGATAGCCGAAGCCAATACGCGTCTCGCGGCGGCGACCCGGTCCCGCACCCCCAGGCGCGTGCTCGATGGTCCGCGAACCGATCTGGCAGCCGTGGACGAGAGCGTGCAAAAGGCGGGCGCGGCGATGCGCGCCGACGACTATCTCGCCGCACGCACGGCATTGCAGGGAGTTAAGGAGAAAATCCAGCAGGCGATGCGGGCGCTCGGAACGCCCGCAGTGCAATCTTCGCGACGCGGACGCTAGTCCAAGTAAGCAGTTCCTTCAAACACGACTTCGGCCCACCCGGTCAGATAGATCCCCTCGTCGCGCCATTCGACGCGCTGGGTGCCGCCGGGCGCAATCACGTCCACCTCGCGCGCGGCGCCGCCGTGCGCCGCGGCGGCCACCGCGGACGCCGACGATCCCGTACCCGAGGAGGTCGTCGGCCCTACCCCCCGTTCCCAGATCAGGATGCGGACGCGATCGCGCGATTCGACCTGTGCAAATTCGACGTTGGTGCCCGCCGGAAACATCGCATGTGTGGACAACGCCGGGCCGAATCGATTGAAGCGCTCCTGGTCCGGCAGCGGGCCGAGCACCACGCATTGGGGGTTGCCGACCGACATCAGCGACGCGGTCACGCTCTCACCGAGCACCGGGATCTGCAGTTGACGGATGTCCGCGGGTGGCCCCAGCGCCGCGCGGAAGGTGTGGCGGACCCCGTCGATGGCCTGGAGTTCCAGTGTCTTGGTGCCCGCCGACGTATCGACGGTCACGACGGCCCCGCCGGCGAGGTTCTGCCTGGTGGCCACCAGCGCCGCCAGGCACCTCAGGCCGTTGCCCGACAGCTCAGCCCGCCCCCCGTCGGCGTTGAACAGCCGCATCGTCGCGCCGCGATCGCGGAGCTCGAACAGGATCAGCCCGTCGCCACCGACACCCGTATGGCGCGCACACAGGCTGCGGGCGAGCTGCGACACATCACCGCCAGCGGCAGCCGCGTCGACAAGCAGAAAATCGTTGCCGTAGGCGTGCGCCTTGGCGACGCGCAGCGCGTTCGTCACGGCACCTGGAACGCGGTGAAGGCGTACGTGAACCCGGCCGTGAACCCGATGCCCGGGTCGTCGTTGGTGGCGCCCAGCAGCACCGCGGCATCCCCTCGCAAGCCGCCTGCGGTGTACCGAAGACCCACGCGGACGATGCTTCGCGATTCGGTGCCCGGCAGCGGACCGGCGGAGCGCGTATTGGCGCGGCCGTTCACTTCGCCCACGACCTCCGCCTCGTTGGTAATCGCGCGCGCGAACGACAACCCGTACGTCACGACGTCGTTCTGACGGTTCCCGTTGGTGGGGTCGGCCAGGATGCCCAGGCCGATGTTGCCGACGATGCGAACCGACTGCGTGGTCTTGCCGACGAGGATCGACGAGAGAAAGTCGGTCGTGTCGAGCCCCAGGCCGCTCTCGTTGCCGGCATTCGGCAGCCTGGTGGCGAAGCGGAACCCGAACGCCGGCCGCGACGTCCCTTCGGGCGCAATTCGAATCTTCGCCCCGATGATCAGGTCGTCGGCATCCGTGGCCGATGATCCCGTCGCGGTGACCAGATCGGAGAGGGGGGCGCGCCGCCTGGCCTTGATGTCCAGCCGCGAGAACGACGCCTGATCGATCTGGATCTCGGCGATCGAGCTGACGCCGATGCTCAGTCCGACGATTGGCACCCGAAGGAGGTTTCCCTGCAGCCCGGAGACGGGATACACCACGTCATCGTCGTATTCGACGCCGCCTTCGAGGAGCAGGCGCCCGGCGCCGATCGTCTCGGGATCTTCGGTGAGCAGCGGCCGCTGCTGCGCCAACGCGCTTGCGGCGGCGAGGGAAATCATCACGCTGATGAGAGCTGTCCGCATCGTCAATCCGACGTCAGAACTGCCGTTTGCTGTCGATCAGGATGGTCACCGGGCCGTCGTTGACCAGCTCGACGCGCATCATGGCCTGGAATTCGCCCGTGGCAACGGGCAGTTGAGCCGCGCGCAATTCTCTCACGACGCTTTCGTACAGCGCGCGGGCGTGTTCCGGCGGGGCCGCGGCGTCGAAGGCCGGGCGCCTGCCCTTCCGGATGTCGCCGAACAGCGTGAACTGCGAGACGACCAGGACGCTGCCGGCAACGTCGACGACAGACCGATCCATGTGGCGGCCGGACTCGCCCTCGAACACGCGGATCTCCCGAACCTTTGCGGCTACGTAGGCCACGTCCTCCGGGCCGTCCTCGCGCCCGATGCCGAGCAGGACGACGAGGCCACGGCCGATCTCACCCACAATGCGGCTCGAGGGATCCTCGATGCGGACGCGCGCCTCGGTGACGCGCTGAACGACCGCCCGCACGCTACTGCCGGATTTGAAGGAGGTTGGGTGCGGCTTCGTCCGCGAGCCGCAGTGCCGCGCTGTCGCGCAGCTCGCCGCTCGGATTGAGCCGCACATCGAGGAGGTGCCTCGGCATGACGTTGCCGAGCGCCTTCAGCATCGACTGCTTGACGCCCGCATGTTCCTGCTCGAGGTCGAGAATCAGCCGCTTGACGCGCTGCCGCTGGAGGCTGAGATCGCCGCAGGCGGGACAGCAGCAACCGATGATCGGCAGTTCGCGCTCCTTCGTGTACACGCGCGCTTCGGCCTCCTCGACGTACACGAACGGCCGGATAACGACGTGCTCGCCGTTGTCGGACACGAGCCGCGCCGGCATCGCCTTGAGCGCGCCCGCGAAGAACAGGTTCAGCAGCAGCGTCTCGATGAAGTCGTCGAGATGATGGCCGAGCGCGATCTTGGTCGCGCCGACCTCCGTGGCGATTCGGTAGAGCACTCCGCGGCGCAGCCGCGCGCAGAGCGAGCACGGCGTGGCGTTCGCCTCGAGCAGGTCGTCCATCACCTCGCCAATCGCCGTGTGCTCGATGCGGTATTCCCACCCGCGGTCGCGGCACGTCTTCGCGATGACGTCGTGCTTGAACTCCTTGTAGCCGGAATCGACGTTGACCGCGATCAGCGAGAAGTCGATCGGCGCACGCTGCCGGAGCTCGTCGAGGATCTGCAGGAGCGCCCAGCTGTCCTTGCCGCCCGACAGGCCGACCATGACGCGGTCGCCGTCTTCAATGAGGTTGAAGTCCTTGATCGCCTTCGTGGTCTTCTTTGCGACGCGTGCTTCGAGCGGGCTGCGGTAAGCCATCGATGTTTGGAGTATAGCGCGCGCCTGTGCAACCACGAAGGTCGCGAACGTTACGGCCCTGCCTGCCGGACCTCCGCGATGTCGTAGAGATGTGGCGCGGGCGTATTCGGATCGACCGCCTCACGCATCAGGCGCCGGAGCTGCACGAGGTCGGCGACGACGCGAAACGTTCGACTGAGGTTGTACTTCGAGCGTCCATGTCGCCGCGGACGATGGTGCACCTCGACCTCCGCGACGCGGCCGCCAAGCTGGCTGGCGATCGCCGGCAGGTAGCGGTGCATGCCGGGCCGCAGCTTCAGCGGCTTGACCACGTTCGCGCGATAGACCTTCAGCGAGCAGCCGTTGTCGTGCAGCCGCACGCCGGTGATGATGCCCAGCAGCCAGTTCGCGATCGCCGATGGCAGATGGCGCGTCACGAAGCTGTCCTGCCGCTTTCGCCGCCATCCCGAGACGATGTCCTTTCGGCGCGCCAGCGCGAGCATCCCGGGAATGTCGCGCGGATCGTTCTGCAGGTCGCCGTCGAGGGTGACGATGTACTGACCGCGCGCCGCCGAAAACCCGGCGGCGAACGCCGCCGTCTGGCCGAAGTTGCGCGTGAACCGGACGGCTTTCACCGTGGGGTCCTGTGCCTGGACCATCGCCAGCTGCTCGAACGTGCCATCGGTGCTCCCGTCGTCCACGAGAATCACCTCGTACGAGACGCCGAGCTGATCGAGAACGTCCGCGAGCTCGCGGTGCAGCGGCACGACGTTCTCCTCCTCGTCGCGAAGAGGAATGACGACGGAGATGTCAGGATCGGGCACGCGAAGATCGCTTGAACAGCCACCAGCCGACGGCGGCGGCAACGAGGATGACGGCGACCCAGAGCGCGATGACCCGCCCACGGGTACGCATCAGCTCCAGCGCGACGTCGCCGTAGCGGATCGCCAGCGCGCCGAGCACGAGATAGCGCAGGCCGCGCGCGACGGCGATCGAGAGCACGAACGGCAGCGGGCGCACCTCCGCGAGGCCGGCCATCAGCACGAACAGCTTGAACGGCGCCGGCGGCGGCAGGATGGCCGGCACCATCAGCGCGAGGACCCCTCGACGGCGATAGAGCGCCAGCGCGCGTTCCGTGTGGCCGGCGTGAAGCCGCCTGGCGAGAAACGCTTCACCGCCCCGTTCGGCGATCAGGTAGAGGACGTAACAGCCCGCCACCGAGCCGAGCGTCGCCATCGCCACGTAGTACGGCATCAGCGTCTTGTTGCGGACGACCATCAGGACGACGAGCAGGTCGTTGATCTGCGGCAGCGAGATGAACGAGGAGTCCAGGAAGGCGACGACGAAGAGGCCCGGGCCGCCGAGTGACAGCGCCAGCCCATAGACCCATTTGATGAACGACTGCACCTATTCGCGTTATGCTGACCGGCGGACACGTGATTATATCGCGCGACCGCGCGCCCCTCGACTCGCTTCCCTCGATCGGGACAAGGCACTCTTCCACACTTCCACGTCTGCTGGCTCTCGGCGCCGCGCTGGTCGGCGCGGCCGCCTGGATCGTGTTCTTCCGGCAGGGCCTCGTCCTCAGCCATTACGACGCCAGGGCGCACCTCGTCGTCGCCAGGCGGGTCTTCGACAACCTCACGCCCGGATGGCAGCAGATCGGGGCGGTGTGGCTCCCGCTGCCGCATCTGATCGACGTCGTGCCCGCGCAGGTGAACCTCTTCTACCGCACGGGGCTGTTTGCGTCGCTCGTCTCAATCGCGTGCCTCGCGATCTCGACCTACGCGGCTGCCCGACTGATTCTTCGGACGACCGGATCGGCGGCCGGCGCCTCCATCTGCGCGGCGCTGCTCGTCCTGAACCCGAACCTGCTGTATCTCCACACCACGCCGATGACCGAGCCCCTGCTGCTGGCGACGACAGCGCTCGCCGTGCTCTGGCTCGTCGAGTGGGTCGAATCCGATCGCGACACGGTGCCGCCGAAGCTCGCCGCCGTCCTGTTTGCGGCGATGTGGACTCGTTACGAGGCCTGGCCAGTGATCGCCGCGGCGGTCACGGCGGCTGGCTATGCGACCTGGCGTCGCGGCGGTTCGTTCGACGCGCTCGTGCGGCGCGGCTGCCGCCTCGCCATCTGGCCGGCGCTCGCCGTGGTCATCTTCCTCGTCAACAGCCGCATCACGGTGGGCGCCTGGTTCGTGAGCGGAGGCTTTTACGTTCCCGATCCCACCTACGCGCATCAGCCGCTCAGGACGCTGCTTGGCATCTGGTGGGGCACGCATCGGCTGAGCGGCTACCTCATCGAAGCCATCGCGCTCACGGGCGCGGGCGCGATCGCGTGGCGGGCACTGGCCCGCAGGGAAGACTCGGCGCTGATGGTGACGGTCGCGCTCTTTGCCACGGCGGCCGTCCCGATCGTCGCCTTCTACGAGGGACACCCGTATCGCATTCGCTACATGATTCCCCTCGTCGCCGCGTGCGCGGTGTTTTGCGGATTCGCCGTCGGAATGATCTGCCGGGTCCAAAAGGACCCGGCCTACCCTGTCAAGTTTCAGGGTAGGGCGGGTCCTTTCGGACCCGCCCTCGCCGCAATTGTCCTTGCCTCGCTCTTCCTCGAATCCCCGCTTTGGAACATGCAGGCGCCGTTGTTGCTCGAGGCGCAATGGGACCGCGGCGCGAGCATCGCCCGGCGCGGCGTCACCGCGTGCCTGGCGCGCGACTACACCGGCGACAAGGTGCTGGCGAGCATGGGCTCGCTCGCGCACTACATGCAGGAGCTCTCGAACAACGGCTTCGCGATCGCGGATTTCATCAACGAGGGGAACGGCGACATCTGGAACCTCGCGCTGCAGACCGGACCTGCGCCGCATGCCGGCTGGATGCTCGTCGAGGAGGTCGCCGAGGGGGGCGACGTGCTCGCCGAGCACGTCCGCCACGACCCGGCGTTCACGCGCGGCATGACGCGCGTCTGCGAAGGCGGGGGCGTCGCGCTGTACAAGCGCGCGTCTACCGCGCGAAACGCATCCCTAAGGTGAACAGGTAGGACCAGCCGCCGAGATCGAGCTTGGTGCCCGCGAATGGAGGGGCGAGATCGGCTTCCGCGGCCTGGTACCGGATCTCGAACCCCGTGGCCACGGAATCGCCCGCGAAACGAATCCCGCCGAGTGCGACCGGGCCCGTCCTGGTTCCCGACGCCGCGTACGAGTTGTTGAAGATGCTGTTGTCGCGCGTGTCGACGAACTGGCCCGACTCGCTGTAACGCCAGCTGATCACGCCAAGGCCGCCACCCAGGTA
>DASQAX010000075.1:0-2667 GCA_035635535.1 Vicinamibacterales bacterium
TAGCTCGCGTCCTGGAAGCCGTCGAACTTCACGGGATGCAGGTGCCGTCCTCCCGCCTGGACCGCGAGGTACTGCTTCGGCCCAATCGCGTAGGTCACGGGCGCGCCCTTGAGCGCGGTGCCGACGTTGAAGCGCCAGAGCTCCTCGAGCGTCTCGTCGTTGTAGGCGACCACCCACCCGTCCTGAAGCGCCGTGAATACAAGGCCGCCCGCCGTGTCGATCGCGCCCGAGCGAATCTCGATGTCCGTGACCGCCTTGGCGATCACCTTGTGCTTCACGGTGTCGAACGCCGTTACCGAGCCGTAATAGAGGTCGCTCGAGAACGTCCGTTTCTCGCTGTTCTTGTCGTCGATGCCGCCGTTGGCCGACCGGAAGGCGACCGCCGCGCCGTTGGTCGAGAAGCACCCCTCGATGCCGACACCGTACGCGATGTTCTTCACCGGGTTGTAGGCGGTGGGCTGGTGCGCGATGCCGCCGTGCCATGTCGGACACGTCCGTTTCTGGCCGTCGCCACGCAGCGCCCGCGCCTCGGGGTTGTAGATCTGGACATCCAGCTTCGGGTCGTATTCAAGGGGCATCCCGGTCTTCGGATTGAGTCCCTTCGTCCAGTTCAGATCGTTGACGTACTGCGTCCCCTTGATGAACTTGCCGTTGGTGCGATCGAGCGTGTAGAAGAAGCCGTTCCGCGCGAAATGGCCCATGACCTTCCGCGCGACGCCGTCGATCGTCGTGTCGTACAGCATGTGGATGCCGACCTCGTCGTAGTCCCATGCGTCGTTCGGCGTGTACTGGAAATACCAGGCGAGCTTGCCGGTGTCGATATTCAGCGCGACGGCTGAATTCGTGTAGAGGTTGTCACCGGGTCGCGCCTGCGGATCGTATTGCGGAATCGGATTGCCCGTTCCCCAGATCGTGAGCCTGGTCGCCGGATCGTACGTTCCGGTCTGCCAGAGTCCGGCGCCGCCGGTCTTCCACGCGTTGTTCTTGTCCTTCCACGTCTCGCTGCCGGGATCACCAGGCTTGGGAATCGCGTACCAGCGCCACAACTCCTTGCCCGAGCGCGCTTCGAGCGCGGCGATCCAGCCGCGCGTTTTGCCGTCGCCCGCGCCGTTGGCGATGATCACCTTGCCGTCGGCGGTGATCGGCGCCGCAAAGAATCGTTCGCGGCTGCCGAATTCGTCCGTCACCGCAATCAACTTGTCCCACACGATATCGCCGGTATCGCGATTCACGGCAATCACGCGGCCGTCGGGCAGGTTGGCGATGACGAGATCTTCCCAGAGCGCGATGCCGCGCGTCCGCGGCGGATTGCCCTGGTGCTTCACGCCCGGATCGGCGACCCAGACGAAGGAGCCTTTCGCCCCATCGCGGGCGTCGATCTTGTACAGCGTCCCCCACCCGTCGCTCGCATACATGAAGCCGTTGTCGATGAGCGGATTGACCTCGGCCTCGGGGCCGTTCTGCCCGACGTCCTGCATGCCGCCGAGCGCGAGCGCCCAGACCATCCGCAGGTTCTTCACGTTCTCGCGGTTGATCTGCGACAGCTTCGAGTAGCGGGTCGCTCCGTAGTCGCCGTTCATCATCAGCCAGTTCTGCGGCTCGCTCTGGGCGTTGACCAGCCGGTCTGCGTTGACGGTCATCTTGTACTGGGCGACGACGGAGATACTCGCGAGGAGTACGCCGCCGATTACCGCCGACGCGAAAGTCGAGAATTTCGGCATGATGTTCTCCGAACGAAAACGTCGTTTCCGGCCTGGACGTGAAGCGGGGACGTGCCGGGTGAATTATTGTCCTGCCGGACCGATTGTCAACGGTTTGATGTATTCTTCGCCACACATCCGACGTAGCGACGGCGGACCTGAAGGTTCGCCTCTACGACCCCAAAACCGACGACGAACGTAGAGGCCGACCTTCAGGTCGGCCTGCTGGCGTGAACGAAATTCAAGAGGAGAAGACGATGGAACCGAGAAAACCGAAGCTGCCAGCGGAAGCGGTGCAGCTCTATAACGAGTTCATTCACGGCCACATCAGCCGCCGCGAGTTCTTCGACGGCGCCAAGAAGTTCGCCGTGGGGGGCTTGGCGGCCGGCGCCATCATCGACGCGCTGATGCCCGACTACGCGGCGGCGCAGCAGGTCTCGAAGACCGACGCGCGGCTGAAGACGAGCTACGAAACCGTGCAGTCCCCGATGGGCAACGGCACGATCAAGGGCTATCTCGCGCGGCCGGCCAACGCCGGCAACAACAAGCTGCCGGCCGTCCTGGTCATCCACGAGAACCGCGGCCTGAACCCGCACATCGAAGACGTCGCGCGCCGCCTCGCGGTGGCGAACTTCATGGCGTTCGCTCCCGACGCCCTGACGTCAGTCGGTGGCTACCCGGGCGACGACGTGAAGGGCGGAGAGCTGTTCGGCAAGGTCGATCGCGCCAAGATGACCGAGGACTTTGTCGCGGCCGCCTACTGGCTCAAGAACCGGCCGGATTCGACCGGCAAGATCGGCGCGACCGGCTTCTGCTTCGGCGGCGGCGTGGCGAACACGCTGGCCGTCCGCATGGGCGCGGATATCGCCGCGGTGGCGCCGTTCTACGGCGGGCCGCCGATGGCGGCGGACGTCGCGAAGATCAAAGCGGCTGTGCTCGTCCATCACGGCGCGCTCGACACGCGGCT
>DASQAX010000076.1:0-9082 GCA_035635535.1 Vicinamibacterales bacterium
CGCCGGCGATCCGAACGTCGCGCTGGACCTGCCCGCGAACGTCACGGAGCCGTTCCTGCTGCACGTCGGCGACCTCCACGAGCGGCGCAACCTGCCGCTCGTCGTGGACGCGGTGCTCGAGGCGCGGCGGCACTTCGGCGCCGCGGCCGCGATGTCGCTGGTGCTGGCCGGCGTCGATCGCGGGGTGAGCGAGGGGCTGTGCGCGATGGCATCGGAGGCCGGGAGCCCGGAGGCGGTCGTCGCGCTCGGCCCCGTGAGCGAGGATCGCGTCCATGCGCTCTACCGCGGCGCGACCGCGCTCGTCTATCCGTCGCTCTACGAAGGTTTCGGCCTTCCGCTCATCGAGGCGATGGCCTGCGGCACCCCGGTCCTGGCCTCGCACGAGGCGTCGATGCCGGAAGTGCTCGGCGGCGCCGGGCTGCTGCTCGACCCGCGCGACGTGTCCGCCTGGCGCGATGCAATCATCCGCGTCGTCAACGACGAGGCGCTTCGCGGCGATCTGCGCGCGCGCGGGCTCGCCCGCGCCGCGACGTTTACCTGGCAGCGGACCGCGCGGCTGACGCTGAACGTGTATCGCGAGGCGGCGCGTGCAGCCTGACGTCTCGGTCGTCATCGTGAGCTGGAACGGGCGTCAGCACCTGGACACGTGCCTCTCGGGCGTCGAGGCGCAGCGGGACGTCAGCGTCGAGACCATCCTCGTGGACAACGGGTCCACCGACGGCACCGCGGAGCACGTGCGCGCCCGGTATCCGGCGGTGAAACTGGTGGCACTCACGGAGAACCGCGGCTTCGCCGGCGGCAACAATGCCGGGGTTCGCGAGGCGCGCGGGCGGTTCGTCGCGTTCCTGAACAACGACACGTCGGCGGAGCCCCAGTGGCTGCGGGCGCTGATGTCGGGGGTGGACGAAGCGAACGGCTTCGCGCTCGTGACCTCGCGCATCGTCTACATGCACGACCCGGACACGATCGACAGCGCGGGCGACGGCGTGATGCGGTGGGGCGGCGCGTTCAAGCGCCACCATGGCGAGCCCGCGTCGGCCGCGGCCGTCACGCAGGAAGTGTTCGGCGTCTGCGGCGCGGCGTGCATGATGCCGCGCGCGGTGTTCGAGGAGGTCGGCGGGTTCGACGAGGACTTCTTCGCGTCGCACGAGGACGTGGACCTGTCGTATCGCGCCCGGCTGCGCGGCTATCGCTGCCGGTACGTGGCCGACGCGGTCGTGCGGCACGTCGGCAGCGCCACGCTCGGGACGTCCAGCCCGTTTTCGGTGTTTCACGGGCAGCGCAATCTCGAGTGGATGTACTTCAAGGACACGCCCGGCAGCCTGCTGCTCAGGACGCTGCCCGGCCACCTCGTCTATGGACTTGCCGCCGGGGTGCACTTCGCCCGCATCGGCATGCTGCGTCCCTATCTGCATGCCAAGGCGGCGGCGGTTGCCGGCCTGCCGCGGATGCTTCGCAAGCGCGCGGCGGTTCAACGCGAGCGCCGCGTCGCCGCGTCCGACATCGCGCCGCTGCTCGACACGAAGTGGCTGTCGACCAAGCTGAGGGAGAAGCGGTTCGACGCGCGACTGCGCGGACGCGTCGTCGAAAAATGACCGCAGACCCGATGTATGCGGCGGTGCTGGTCAACTACAACGCGGGCGCGGAGCTCGAGCGTGCGCTCCGGTCGATCTCCGACGAGCTCGCCGGGCACCCGTGGGAAGGCGTGGTGGTGGACAACGCCTCGACGGACGGCAGCGCGGCGGCTGTCGAGGGGTGTGCTGCCCACGTCAGGCTGATTGGCAACAGCACCAACGCCGGCTTCGCCCGCGGCGTCAACCAGGGGCTTGCGGCGACGAAGGCGCCGTACGTCCTGATCATGAATCCCGACTGCCGCCTGATGGCGGGCGCCATCGGAACGCTGCGAGCGGCGCTCGACGCGCACGCGCAGTGCGCCATCGCCGGGCCGCGCATCCTGAACCCCGACGGCTCGGTGCAGGGAAGCGCGCGCGGCGACCCGGACATGCTGACCGGTCTCTTCGGGCGGACCGGGATGCTTCGCCGGGTCGTGCCGTTCCTGCCGATCGCCAGGCGGAACGTCGTCGCCGAGGAGGCGATTCGCAGCGGCCAGGAGAGCGCCGTCGTCGATTGGCTGTCGGGCGCCTGCATGCTGGCGCGCCGGGATGCGCTCGCGGCGGTCAACGGCTTCGACGAGCGGTTCTTCCTGTACTGGGAGGACGCGGACTTGTGCCGGCGGCTCAGGGCACGCGGGTATCACGTGCGCTACGTGCCCGGCGCGACCGCGATTCACCGCGTCGGCCAGTCGAGCCGCACCGCGCGCGCGTTCGCCATCCGCGCGTTCCACGAGAGCGCGTACGTGTACTACGCGACGCACGTCGCACCGGCGCCGCTCAGCCCGAAGCGCGCGGTCGCGCGCGCCATCCTGCACACGCGCTGCCTCGTGCAGCTGATGGCCGCGGCGTTTCGGTGAGGCGGACCTGCCGCGAAGGCGGGAAGGTCCGTCTCTACGACAGCACTTCCGCGACGAGGTCCGCGACGTGCTCGCCCACGGCGAGACACGCGGTCAACCCGGGGGACTCGATGCCCGCTGCCTGCACCAGGCGCGGGCATTTTTCGTCTCTGGCGATCAGGAAATCGGCGTACGCGGTCTCCGGCCCGTGCAGCTTCGGCCGGATGCCGGTGCCACCCAGCCGCAGGTCCGACAGCTGCAACTCGGGCAGCAGCCGGCGAGCGGGCTCGAGGAACGATTCGATCGGCAGGCGATCGCTTTCGTAGTCGTCTTTCCGATCCTGGAAGCGCGCGGTCGGGCCGAGCGTGACGTTGCCGTGAATGGTCTTGCTCAGATGCGTGCCGAGGCTGTGCGTGTGCGGCAGCGGGTAGACGAGGCCGTTGGCGAGCGCGCGCCTGGACGGCACGAGCTCGGCGTACTCGCCGCGGCACGGGTAGATGCGGAACGCCGAGCCGCCAAGCGCGGCGGAGACCTCGTCCGCGTACAGCCCCGCCGCGTTGACGACCGCCCGCGCGTGAATGCGCTCCGATGGCGTGACGAGCTCTATGGCGTCGCGGTTCGGCTCGCCCGCGGTGAACGCGGTGCCGGGGAGGACGTAGCCGCCCTCCTCGTCGATCAACCGGGCGAGCGTCCGCACGAGCGCTTCCGCTTCGAGGATGCCCGAGTCGGGCGAGAGCAGCGCGGCCACGGCGTCGACGTGCGGCTCGCGTTTCCGCACGAACGCGGCATCGACGATCTCGAGCCCTTCGACGCCGTTCGCGGTTCCCTTGGCCCGCAGCTCGTCGAGGCCGTGCACCTCGGCCTCGTCGTGCGCGACGACCAGCTTGCCGCACCGCCGGTGCGGTACTCCGTGCGCGGCGCAGAACTCGTACATCATCCGCGCGCCGTTCACGCAGTGCTTCGCCTTCAGGGAACCGGCAGGGTAGTACAAGCCGGCATGAATGACCTGGCTGTTGTGCGTGCTCGTCGCCATGCCGGGCCGCGGCTCCTTCTCGAGCACGCACACGCTGTGGCCTCTCCGCGCCACCGCCAGCGCCGCTGCCAGTCCCACCACTCCGCCGCCGATGACGGCGGCATCGATCTGTTCCATTCGAAACTAGTTTATCGACTACGGCGGCCGGGGCCATCGTGGCTTCCCACGGCTGCACGCCGTAGACGATGGGGTGTAGACGGGGTACGATGTCCAGTTGTGCCAATGCGCGTGCTCGTGACCGGGGCGTCCGGCCAGCTTGCGGACGCGGTGCGGCGCGCGTTTGCCGACCGCGACGTCATCGCGCACGCGCGCGCGGCGCTCGACGTCACCGACATCGACGCGGTCATGCGCGCGGTGGCCGAGGCGCGGCCCGATGCGATCGTCAACTGTGCCGCGTTCAACCAGGTGGACGCCGCGGAGAGCCGGCCGTCGGAAGCGTTCGCGGTCAACGCGTTTGCCGTGCGGACGCTCGCCCGCGCGGCGGAGGCATGCGGCGCCACGCTCGTGCACTACGGGTCCGACTTCGTCTTCGCGGGCCTCGATAGCCCCGGCGCGGAGCCGTACGACGAATCGGCCGCTCCCTCGCCGCAGAGCGTCTACGCGGCGTCGAAACTGGTCGGCGAGTGGATGGCGCTCGAGTACCCGCGCGGATACGTCCTTCGCGTCGAAAGCCTGTTCGGGCTGCCGGCGGAATGGACCGGCAGGCGCGGGTCACTCGAGACGATCGTCGCGGGCCTGGAGGCCGGACGTGAGGTTCCCGTCTTCACCGATCGGGTCGTGTCGCCAAGCTACGTCGTCGATGTCGCCGCCGCGACGCGGCACCTCATCGATTCGCATGCGGCGCCCGGCCTGTACCACTGCGTGAATTCCGGGCACGCCACATGGCACCAGGTGGCCTGCGAGGCGGCGCGCCTGCTGCGCGTGCAGCCGCGGCTCAAGCCGATCACGACCGACGAGGCGCGGTTCATCGCCGCGCGTCCGCGGTTCTGCGCGCTGTCGAACCGCAAGCTTGCCGCCGCCGGTTTCGAGATGCCCGCGTGGCAGGACGCGCTGCAGCGCTGGCTTGCGGCCCGCGGCGGCTCGCTCCGGGCGGAGTCGACGGACTTCGCCTCGAGGGGACCGGCGTCCAGGACGGCCATATAGAATGAACGGAACGGATGGCTAAACGCGCAGTCATCACCGGCGTCACGGGCCAGGACGGCTCGTACCTCGCCGAGCTGCTGATCGAGAAGGGCTACGAGATCACCGGCGTCGTGCGCCGTTCCAGCTCGCCGAACCTGTGGCGCATCGAGCACCTCCTCGACCGCATCACGCTGCGCCCCGCGGACCTCTTGGACCAGCTGTCGCTGATGCGGATCGTCCAGGACGTCCGCCCGCACGAGCTCTACAACCTCGCGGCGATGTCGTTCGTGCCCGCGTCGTGGGACCAGCCGCTGCTGACCGGCGAGTTCAACTCGCAGGGCGTCACGCGCGTCCTCGAGGCGATCCGCCAGGTGGATCCCGGCATCCGCATCTACCAGGCGTCCTCGAGCGAGATGTACGGGCGGGTGCGCGAGGTGCCGCAGACCGAGCTGACGCCGTTCTATCCGCGCAGCCCGTACGGCGTCTCGAAGGTGTTCGCGCATTACATAACCGTGAACTACCGTGAAAGTTACGGCATGTTCGCGTGCTCGGGCATCCTCTTCAACCACGAGTCGCCGCGGCGCGGGCTGGAGTTCGTGACGCGCAAGGTGACCGACGGCGTGGCGCGTATTAAGATGGGTCTTACCGATCGCCTCAACCTTGGCAATCTCGACGCGTGCCGCGACTGGGGCTTCGCCGGCGACTACGTGCGGGCGATGTGGCTGATGCTCCAGCAGGACGAGCCCGATGACTACGTCATCGCGACGGGCGTCAGCCACTCGGTCAAGAAGCTCGTCGAGACCGCGTTCGGCCACGCGGGGCTCGACTGGCAGCGATACGTGCGGATCGATCCCGCCCTCAAGCGTCCAGCGGAAGTGGACCACCTGATCGGAGATGCCTCGAAGGGACGGCGTGTGCTCGGCTGGACGCCGTCGGTGACCTTCGAGCAGCTGATTGCCATGATGGTTGACGCCGACGTCGCCCGGCTTGCGCCCGCGGCGCGCGCCGGCGTCAGATAGGAAACCGGCTGTCGCCCGTCGAGGGGTCGCGACACCCGGCAGCATTTACGGAGACGACTTGGAACTGAAAGACAAGATACAGAACAAGCAGGCCAGGATCGGCATCATCGGTCTTGGCTATGTCGGGCTGCCGCTCGCCGTGGAGTTCGCGAAGGCGGGCTTCGAGGTGACCGGCTTCGACGTCGACGTCGCCAAGGTCAGCTCGATCAACAAGGGACACAGCTACATCGGCGACGTGTCGAGCGACGACGTCAGCGGGTGCGTCAAGGTGGGCAAGCTGAAGGCCACCGATGACATGTCGAAGCTCCACGACATGGACGCGATCGACATCTGCGTGCCGACGCCGCTCCGCAAGACCCGCGACCCCGATCTCTCCTACGTCGTGCTCGCGGTGGAAGCGGTGCGCGCGCGCCTCAAGCCGGGCCAGCTCGTGATCCTCGAGTCGACGACCTATCCCGGGACGACCGACGAGGTCGTGCAGCCGGCGCTCGAGGAGGGCGGGCTGAAGGCCGGGAAGGACTTCTACCTGGCGTTCTCACCCGAGCGCGTGGACCCGGGCAACGTGACGCACAACACGCGCAACATCCCGAAGGTCGTCGGCGGCATCAACGAGGTGAGCACGGACCTCGCCGCGGCGCTCTACGCCTCGATCATCGAAACCATCGTGCCGGTCAGCTCGACGCAGGTGGCCGAGATGGTCAAGCTGCTCGAGAACACCTTCCGCGCGGTGAACATCGGGCTGGTGAACGAGATCGCGCTGATGTCGCATCGCATGAACATCGACGTGTGGGAGGTGATCGAGGCCGCCAGCACGAAGCCGTTCGGCTTCATGCCGTTCTACCCGGGGCCAGGCCTCGGCGGCCACTGCATCCCGATCGATCCGTTCTACCTGTCGTGGAAGGCGCGGCAGAACGGCTTCGAGTGCCGCTTCATCGAGCTGGCGGGGCACGTCAACGGCTCGATGCCCGCGTTCGTGGTCGAACGGGTGGGCGAGGCGCTCAACTCGCTGAAGAAGGCGATCAACGGCTCGCGCATCCACATCTTCGGCGTCGCGTACAAGAAGGACGTCAGCGACATGCGCGAATCGCCCGCGCTCGACGTCCTCGAGCTGCTGCACCGCCGCGGCGCGATTCTCAGCTACACCGATCCGCACGTGCCGGTGCTGGACCATGCGGACCTGTCGCTGAAGTCGGTCCCAGAGGGGCAGGCGGCCGACGGCATCGACTGCGCCGTCATCTGCACGAACCACGCGGTGTTCAATTACGCCGTGATGCCGAAGCGGTTCCCGCTCGTCGTCGACACGCGGAACGCGATGAAGAACGTCGACGCGGACAACGTCTTCCGGTTGTGATGTGAGGGCTCGTTCGCAGGGCGGTCGGTCGTAGAGGCGGACCTTCAGGTCCGCCTGGCGATCGCCGCGTAATCCAGGTACGTGAACAGCAGGCGGTTGATCTTCTCGACGTTCGCGTTGAGCGTCTCGACGAGGTCGGCAAGCGCCGCCTGCTGCCCGCCGCCCGCCAGCTTCTGCAGCTTCTCGCCCTCCGGGTACGGCGCGCGATACCTGATCTCGACGTGCTGGAACCCGGTTGCGATCAGCAGGTATTTCAGCGTGTCGGGATGCACGGGGCGCACGTGCGTCAGGTCGCGGATGTAGCTCTCGAAGAACGCGAACCAGCACGCCGGGTTGATCGTTTCGAGCACGATTGGCGCACCCGGACGCAGCTTCTCGAACGCGGCGTCGAGCAGCCGCGCCAGGTACCGCGGCTCGAGGTGCTCGACCACCTGCGCCGCGAAGAGCCCTCCCAGTGACGCGTCCGGCAGGCCGCGCAGGTAGGCCAGCGCGTCGGCCGTTTCCGCCTCCAGGCCCTTTCCCCGGCACACCTCCACCATCGCGGGATTGACGTCGACGCCGCGCGCGCGGATGCCGTGCTCGCGCAGCAGGTCGAGGAACTCGCCGCGCCCGCACCCGATGTCGAGCACGTCGCCGCCAATCCCCGATCCCTGATCCGTGATCCCCGAAAAGATCGGCAGGTATTCCTCGACGCGCCGCCGGATGTCTTCCGGGGAGCCGCGGAACTGATCTTCGAAGCCGACGTATTTATGGCTGTCGAGGTCGTCGAACTGGGAGGGCGGCGCCGGGCCGGGATCCGCCTGGGATTTGGGGTTTGGGATTTGGGATTTGGGATGTGACCCGATCTCTTCCACCGCGCGCCTGAGGCCATGCGCGGCCTGTTGCACGACACTCACAGCGGCGCGCAACTCCTCGTGCTGCGCCGCGAGCGCGGCGACGGCCGTGTCGTTCCTCCGCTCGCGCGCGAGCAGCGCCTCGAGGTGCCGCTGGATTTCGTCCGTCGCCCCCTCGCACTTGTCGACCGCGGCGGCCACCCATTCAATCGTGTTGACGCTGGCGTGATGCGCCTCGAAGCCGAGCACGATGTTGCGGTTGATGTGATCGACCAGCGCCGCGTTGAACTCCTGCTGCCGCGACAGCACGCGGCCGAGCAGCCGGCGCGCGCCCGATGCGAGGCGCGCCTTCAGCCCGCCTTCGGCCGGCGCCGTGTCGATGATCTGGTAGAGGCTGTTGAGGCGTTCGAGCTGGTGGCGATCCGGCGGAGGGATCGCCGAGGGGCTTGCCCCGATCGGAGTCGAGGGGCCTTTGACGTCGGGCATCGGGTCAGCGCCCGACGAGCCCTTCCACCGGGCTGCTCGCGGTCGCGTACATCTTCTTCGCGATGCGCCCCGCGCGGTAGGCCAGCCGGCCGGCGATGACCGCGTGCTTCATCGCCTCGGCCATCGCGATCGGCTCCTGCGCGCCCGCAATGGCGGTGTTCATCAGCACGCCGTCCGCGCCAAGCTCCATCGCGACGGTCGCGTCGGACGCCGTGCCGACACCCGCGTCGACGATGACCGGCACGCGCGAGAACTCGCGGATGATGCGGATGTTGTTGGCGTTCTGGATGCCGAGCCCCGAGCCGATCGGCGCGCCGAGCGGCATCACGGCCGCGGCGCCCGCGTCCTCGAGCTTGCGGCAGGCGATCGGATCGTCGTTCGTATACGGCAGCACGACGAACCCTTCGCGCACGAGGATGCGCGTGGCCTCCAGCAGCGCCTCGTTGTCGGGGAAGAGTGTCCGCTCGTCGCCGATGACCTCGAGCTTCACCCAGTTCGACAGCCCCGCCTCGCGCCCGAGCATCGCCGCCCGCACCGCCTCGTCTGCCGAGTAGCAGCCGGCGGTATTGGGAAGGATGAACACGCGCGAGGTGTCGATGTAGTCGAGCAGCGACTCGCGCGTGCGATCGGTGATGTTCACGCGGCGCACCGCGACGGTGACCATGTCCGCGCCGGACGCCGCGTGCGCCTGCGCCATCACCGCGTGCGACGAGTACTTGCCGGTGCCGACGATGAGCCGCGACGTGAAGGTGCGGCCGGCGATGGTGAATGGTGTATCGGTCATGTCCA
>DASQAX010000077.1:0-12694 GCA_035635535.1 Vicinamibacterales bacterium
CGCTCGTGACGCGGCTCGGGTACGTCCTGTCGATCGCGGGACTCATCGCGTCGACGATCGCCTTTCAGGGCGGCGAGCTGAACCGGCGATCCATCGCCGTGGCCATGGGCGGCGCGCTCCTCCTCTGGCTGCTGTTCGTGCGGCTTCTGCACATCCCGCATCCCCCGGGGATATGGCCGTCGGTCTTCTGACCGTCATTCCCGCCGCCTTCGGCGGAGTGGCGTGGGGGATTCTCGGCGGCGCGCTGCCGGGCATCTCGCCGTCGATCACGATGGCGCTGCTGCTGCCGTTCACCTACAGCATGGCGCCGACGACCGCGGTCGTGATGCTCGCCTGCACGTACATCGGCGCGGAATACGGCGGGTCGATTCCCGCGATCCTGATCAGGACGCCCGGCACCAACGCCGCGGCCGCGACCGTCGTCGACGGCTACATGATGAAGATGCAGGGGAAGGCCGGCGAGGCGCTCGGCATCTCGCTCTATTCGGGCTTCGTCGGCGGCCTGTTCGGCATGCTGGTGCTCGTCGGCCTGACCGAGCGCCTGTCGACCGTCGCGCTCGCGTTCACGCCGCCGGCGTACTTCGCGCTCGGCGTGCTCGGCCTCAGCGTGATCGCCACGCTTGCGGGCGATTCGCTGGTCACCGGACTCATCGCGGGCGTCCTCGGCCTGATGATCTCCACGGTCGGCACCGACCCGGTGACGGGCCTGAACCGATTCACGTTCGACAGCCCGGAGCTGCTGTCGGGCATCCCACCGCTGCTCGTGATGGTCGGCTTGTATGCGGTCGGCGACCTGTTCGTGAAGACGGGCGAGCCCGACTGGGCGAAGGCGACCCGCGAGGACACGCGGATCAAGTTCCCGAGTCCGGCGGTCTGGAAGCGGATTGCGCGTCCCCAGGCCATCGGATCGCTGCTCGGCGCCTTCGAGGGGATGATGCCGGGCGGCGGCGGAGCGGTGTCCAGCTTTCTTGCCTACAACGAGGCGCGCCGCTGGTCGCGGCACAAGGAGGAATTCGGCCACGGCTCGCCGGAAGGGATCGCCGCGCCGGAGGCGGCGAACAACACGGTGGCCTGCACGGCGCTGGTGCCGATGCTGAGCCTCGGCATTCCGAGCTCGAATTCATCGGCGGTGCTGCTCGGCGGCTTCCTGATGCACGGCCTCATTCCCGGCCCGCTGCTCTTCGTCAGCCACGCGGACGTCGTGCACGGCCTCTACCTAGGGATGTTCGCGGGCAACGTCGCGATGCTGATCATCGGCTACCTGATCATGTCGCCGTGCATGTGGCTCGTGAACCGCCCGAAGCCGTACCTGATGGCGTTCATCTACGCCCTCGTCGTGTCGGGCGTCTACGCGATCCAGAACAGCATCTTTCACGTCGGGCTGACGCTCGGGTTCGGCGTGCTCGGCAGCGCGATGAAGTACTTCAGGCTTCCCGTGCTGCCGATGGTGCTGGGTGTCGTGCTCGGCTTCGTGGTCGAGTCGAACTACCGCCGCGCGCTGGTCATCTCCTCCGGCGACTATCGCACGTTCATCCAGGATCCGATCGCCGCCGGCCTGCTCGTCGTCGCCTTCCTCTTCGTCACCGGCGCGCTCGTCCGCCGCCTGCGCGAGGCACGCTCCTCGCGTCGGGCCGCCGCCGCGTCAGCGTGAATCGCCGCGCGGACAGCGCAGGGCGTACCGGCACCGGGCGGACCCTGCCGTCTCACAACGATTTCAGGTACTCGATGATGGCCGCGCGCTCGTCGGCTGAAAACGCGGGCCCGATGACGCCGTTGCCTCTCGGTGCGTCCTTGAACCGGTGGCCCGAGTTGCTGTTGCCCGGCTGCGTGGTGTCGAACAGCGTCGCGCCCGGGATCTCGACGCCGTCGTAGCCGACCTTCACGGGATCGAACTGCTTGCTTCCCATCCAGAACTGCGCGGGGCGCGCGGCGTCGTCCGCGGACAACAGCGCTTCCAGGTTGGGGACCGATCCGTTGTGCAGGTACGGGGCGACCGCCCAGATGCCGTTCAGCGGACGCGCCTTGTAGATCAGCTCGTCGCGCACGCGCGCGTCCCGCGGGTCGCGGCCGCCGGACCACGTCAGGCGATCGGCCGGCGCGATGTTCTGAAGGCGGAAGAAGCGATCTGCGATGCCGCCGGTCACGAGATCGAGCCCGGCAGCCGCCGACACGACGCCTTTGCCCAGGTCGGCCGTGCTCGCGGTGCGGCGCTTGAAGTTCGTGGCCTGGCTCGGATCGGTGCCGACGTAATCCAGCTCGACGTCCTCCACCTTGAGGTACCAGTTGCCGCTCGCGCTCTTCCACCAGTACTTCGCTTCGTGGCTCTTGTCGTAGGCAATCGCATCGAGATCCGCGATCAGCTCCTGCCGCGGCGGCAGGTGGCACTGCTGGCAGCGCTGTGTGTAGAGCGCCGCGCCGGCGTCGACCTTGCGCTGATCGAGAGCCGGGAACACCGACGGCCATTTCGGCGACGCGAGTCCCTGCAGCGGGCGCGGACCGGCCAGCAGGTCCTCGATCGTCCGCAGGCCGCGCATGTTGACGGAGTTCTCGAAGCTGGAGGCGTCGGGACCAAACAGCTTGACGACCGCACGGACGCCGAGCGCCTCGCCGATGTTGCGTGCGAGCGGATCGGCGATCGACGAGTTGTACTGCACCCAGTTGAACCACGACGCGTCCCAGATCTGCGGATAGCGCACCGGCGCGTTCGCGACCGCGTAGTTCGCGTCGATGTTGGTATCGGCGGCGAACACCTGGTTGCCGATGCGCGCGAGCGCGTCGGTGCGTATGAAGCCCGCGGCGTTGTCGTAGATGTGACCCGCGTTGGTCACCTCGAGCTGGTGGCGCGCCGCGGCCATGTACGCGTCGACCTGTTTCTTGAGGTCGGTTTTCCGGGCGTCAGTCGCGCTCGGCCCGAGGACACGCTGCTCGAACCGCCCGTACCGGCCGACGCTCATCGGGAACGTGTCGGTGAACGCCAGCGCGAGACCGAGCGCCTTCTGGAAGGCGGCCACTTCGATCATTCCCGGCGCCCCCTCCACCTGCACGGCGTACTTGCCGTAGTACAGCTCGCCGGTATGGCAGGCGGCGCACGTCAGTCCCACCACCGGGTACGCGTGCTTGTCTATCGGGTCCGCGAAGTCCTTGTCGATCGCGAATCCAATCGGCAGCCCGTCGGGGTTCAGGTCGTCCTTATGACTTGGGATGAATCCGAATCGACTCAGGTAGGCCGGGTCTGCGAACAGGTCGCACCCGAACGGCGAAAAACACGGCTGCTCGAGGGCCCGGAACCAGTCCGCCGGCAGCAGCCTGGTGCCCTGCGGCGTGTGATGGAACTGCTGGCGCTGCTGGTCGGTCCAGCGCTGATCGACCGTCATGACTTCGGCCGGACGCTGATAGGCGGGGACGACGACACGGAATTCGTCGAGCTTCGAGTATGCGGAAGGAACTCCCGCTGCACCGACGATGACGACGGCGGCAAGCGCGATGTACCTCTTCTTCACGGAAACCTCCCCAAGCAGCCCTGCGGCCCATTGGCTACAACGACGGCGCGGACGGATTAGGACAAACGTGGGGACGGCCCTGGGGCCGGCCCAAATGGTTTGCGACCTGTGGGGGGTGCGCTCATCCTATACGAACGAGTGCCGCCCGGTCGTCGATTCACACAATTGCATCCCGGGTCAGAACCGGGAAATCAGCTCGATGCCGATCGAGAGGGACGTTCGCGTCATGCGGAAATCTAACACCATCCACGCGATCGGCTGCCTCATCGTCTCGTTCGTCCTGCTGGGCGGCTGCGGGTCCTCATCCAATCCGGCCGCGCCATCCTCGTCTACCGTCGTTCGTCGCGTCGTCGTGCTCGGCGACAGCCTGGCGGTGACGCCGACGCCGGCGGACGGTTTTCCGGCGGTGCTTCAGAGCAGGATTGCAGGCGGACGGCTGCCGTGGGCGGTGAGCAACGCGGGCGTGTACGGCGACACGACTGCGGACGGCCTGCGCAGGTACGAGCCGCTGCTGCAGGGCGATGTCGGGGTGCTCGTTCTCGAGCTCGGCGCCAACGACGGTATCGACGGCGTGGACGCGGGCACGATCGAGCGGAACCTCGCGGCGATGATCGAGGCAGCGCAGGCACACGGCATCGCTGTCGTGCTGTGCGGGATGGAGACGCTTCCGCTTCGCGGCCTCGGCTACACGGTCGCATTCCACGACGTGTTCCCGCGCCTGGCGCGACGCTACAACATCCCCCTGGTGCCGTTCCTGCTCACGGGCGTTGCGCTGACGCCGGGCCTGACCGGTCCCGACGGCGTCCATCCGAACGCGGCCGGCGCGCGCCGCATCGCCGACAACGTCTGGCCGTACCTGGAACCGCTGCTTCGCTGAAAGGCGGACCTGAAGGTCCGCCTCTACGAGGCCCTGGCCAGCTGCGAGGCGAGCTGGCCGACGTTCACGTAGTCGATCTTGCCCGTGCCGAGCACCGGCACGATGGCCACGCAGGCCACGGCGCGCGGCACGAAGAGCTCCGGCAGGCCGGCCGCGCGAGCGGCGGTCGCCAGCGCGCCGCGGTTTGCACCCTTGTGATCGGTGATGAGGACGATCTGCTCGCCGCGCCTGGCGTCGGGCACGGTCACGACGGCATGCGTGCCAGCCGGCCAGACCTTCGCCACGAACTCCTCGACGGCGCCGAGCGGCACCATCTCGCCCGCGACTTTCGCGAAGCGCTTCGCACGGCCCTTGATGGTCACGAAGCCTTCCGCGTCGATCTCGACGATGTCCCCGGTGTCGTACCAGCCGCCGTCCGGCGGCTCGAGCACGCCGGGCTTCTCGGCGCGCAGGTAGCCGAGCATGACGTTCGGCCCCCTGACGAACAGGCGGCCGCCGTCCGCGATCCCTTCGACGCGATCGATGCGGTGGTCGATGCCCGGCAGCAACCGTCCCACCGTGCCTGGCTTGAACCGCATCGGCGTGTTCACCGCGACCGCGGGAGCCGTCTCGGTCGTCCCGTACCCTTCGAGGATGCGGATGCCGAACTTCTCGAACCAGACGCGGCGCGTCTCGGCCTTCACGCGCTCGGCGCCCGCGAACACGTAGCGCACCGAGTAGAAGTCGTACTCGTCGGCCACGCGGGCATACCCGGCGAGAAACGTGTCGGTGCCGAACAGGATCGTCGCGTTGATGGCGTACGCCAGCTCGGGGACCGTCCGGTAGTGCAGCGGCGACGGATACAGGAACGTCCGGACGCCGGCGAGCAGCGGCATCAGCAGGCCGCCCGTCAACCCGAAGCTGTGAAAGACCGGCAGCGCGTTCAGCACGATGTCCTTCGCGCTCAGATCGATAACCGACGCCAGCTGATGGCGGTTCGCCAGCAGGTTGCGATGGCTGAGCACGACGCCCTTCGGCGTGCCTTCGGATCCTGACGTGAAGAGCACGACCGCCGGGTCGTTGGCGCGCTCCGGCCGGTGAGTCGGGCGGCTGATCGTGGCGCGCACCAGGGCGGCCAGGCGCTGCAGCGTGCCGATTTCGCCGCGGATGTCCTCGAGATAGACGATCGTGGCCTGTGGCTCGAGCGCCGCGACGAGCGGCTCGAGCTTCGCGCGCTCGATGAAGCGGCGCGCGGTGATCACGAGCGAGATCTCCGACCCGCGGCACGCCGCCTGGACGGCTGCGGCGCCGGTGGAGAAGTTCAGCATCGCGGGGACCCGCGCGGTCGCCTGCAGGCCGAAGAACGTGACGAGCGCGGCGCGCGAAGTCGGCAGCAGCACGCCGACGCGCTCGCCTTCCTTCGACCGCCTGGCCAGCGCCGCACCGAGCGCGTAGCTCGCGGTAATGACCGCTCGATACGACATCGGCTTCTGCTCGAGGTCGTCGGTGACCAGGTGCGCGGAGCCGTGCGTCTGCCGCGCCTCGAGCAACGCGTCGAACAGCGTCGTGTCGATCCGGGCCGATGAGAACGACGATCGGACCATCTCGTCGGCGAGCGCGCGGCGCAGCGCCGTCCGCCGCGCGCGGCCGGTGACGCCTTCGGGCGACGCCAGGCGGCGCGGCGCCTGGATGCGAATGCGGATGCGCGGGAACAGCCGGACGCGCACCTTGCCCGCCAGGCGCGAGAACGGCGTGAACTCGACGCCTTCGATGTGGACGAGGACGAGCGGCGCGGCCGCGCGCTCGGCAATCACGGCCGGCCCGTCGTACACCTTCATCAGCGACCCGGTCGTCGTGATGCGTCCCTCGGGAAAGATGATGCACGGCGAGCCGGCTTCGACCGCGCGGATCATCGCGCGGATCGACAGCGGGTTGGTCGGATCGACGGGCATCGCGTTCACCAGCGAGAGAAACGGGCGGGCCCACCACATGCGCGCGACGAACGTGTCCACGGCGAAGACCGGGTTGCCCGGCAGGAACGCGCCGAGCAGCAGGCCGTCGAGAAACGATGCGTGGTTGGCCGCAATGACCGCGCGGGGCAGCGTCGCGCGCGCGTGCTCGAGGCCCTCGACCTCGACGCGGTACAGCGCCCGCAGGACCAGCCGCACGAGGCTTTTCGCGATCTCGCGGCGCAGGATCCACGCGGCGGCGACGCCGATCGCGATGGTCCCGAGGCCGCACAGGACGAACACGTGGCCAATCGTCGCGCCGCGCGCCAGCAGCGCCGCGGCGCCAATCGCCGCGACGGTCATGGCGACCGCGTTGATGATGTTGTTCGCGGAGATGATGCGCGCGCGGTGCGCGGGGTCGCTCTCGTGCTGCAGCAGCGCGTAGAGCGGGACGCAGAACAGGCCGCCCGCGATCGCGAGCCCCAGCAGGTCGGCGAGGATGCGCCAGCTCTGGCGATCGCGGACGAACGCCAGCGCGCCCGTGAGCGCGGCCGTGTGCACGCGCGCCGCGCTCGACAGGTGCAGATCGATGGCGCACGCCGCCATCGCCATCGCCGCCAGCGGCACGTAGCGGGCCGACACGTCGCCGTGCAGCAGCCGCTCGGCCAGCACCGAGCCGATGCCGACGCCGACGGCGAAGAGCGCCAGCATCAGCGTGACGACCTGCTCGTTGGCGAACAGCACGTCCTTGGCGAGCGTCGGCAGCCCGGAGACGATCGTCGCGCCGAACAGCCAGAACCACGAGATCGCGAGAATCGGCATCAGGAGCGCGCGGCGCCTCACGACGTGCACGACGACCGACACCGAGTCGCGGATCAAATGCGGCCGCGTGGCGCCGAGGTCGGGCGCAGGCGGGGCCGCGGGAATGGCGCGCGCCGCGATGGCGCCAAGCGTCGCGGCGGTGATCCCGCAGGCGCCGACCACGAGCGCGCCGTTGGCGACGAGGACCACGCTGCCGCCGAGGATGGTGCCGAGCAGGATCGCCAGGAACGTGCCCGCCTCGATGAGCGCATTGCCCGCGACCAGTTCGTCGTCGCGGAGGTGCTGCGGCAGCAGCGCGTACTTGATGGGTCCGAAGACGGTCGAATGCGTGCCGAGGCAGAACAGCGCGCCGAGCAGCGCCGGCATGCTCTGCTGCCAGAGTCCCCACGCGCCGAGCGCCATGATCGCGATCTCCGCAATCTTCACCCAGCGGGCGATAACGGCCTTGTCGGTGCGGTCCGCGAGCGTCCCCGACGCGCCGGAGAAGAGGAAGAACGGCGCGATGAAGAGGCCGCCCGATAGCATCACCAGAGACGAGGCGGCCACGTGCAGCTGCTCGGCGATTCGGTAGGTGACGACAATCCCGAGCGCGCTCTTCAGGAGGTTGTCGTTGAACGCGCCCAGGAACTGCGTGACGAAGAGCGGCGCGAAGCGTCGTGTCGTCATGAGCCGGGCGAGTGGCGAGCGCATCAGAATCTCCTGTCAGACCGTGGTCACGGCGGCCCAGGCCGCGGCGACGAGCCGTTCGCGCATGGACCCCATGTCCGACGGCAGCCGCCCGTACGCGGCGAACTGGACCGGTTGCAGCACGACGCCGAAGACGAGCGACGTGGCGAGGTCGGCGTCCTGCGCCGGGAGCTCGCCCGAGGCGATGCCGCGCGCGATCACCATGCGCACGGCCTCGACCGGCGTCGGCGCGTCCGCCGCCAGCTTGCCGAGCTGGTCGTGCTGGACGAAAAGAAGAAACCGGAAGAGCCGCGGGTTCTCGTCATACGCGCGGCAGAAGCCGGCAATCATCGCGGCCAGCTTCTCGCGCGTGCCCGATTCGGATTCCGCGAGCTTCAGGAGCCGTCCGGCGAACTCGATGTAATGGCGCTCGAACACCTGCCAGACCAGTTGCTCCTTGCTGGGGAAGTGGCGATAGAGCGCGCCCTCGGACATCTCCAGCGCCCCGGCGATGTCCCTGACCGTCGTATCGGCGACCCCCTTCTCGACAAACAGCTGAACAGCGGCGGTTTCGATGCGGTCACGCGTGTTGGTGAATCGATGTCGTGGCATAGTGAGTAAACAATCACTCACTATGCTAGGTCACTAACGCCGAGCTGTCAACACTTCATCTCAAATCATTGATGAAATTGGTCTTAGGTCACCTGGCGCCGGTCGGCGCGGGAGGCGGCGGCGCAGCCGGACGCGCGAGCGGCGGAACCGGATCGATGCGCAGCCCGTGGAACTGGTTCGAATAGATGGCCTGGTAGCGGATGCCGTTGCCGTCCTTGTCCACGTAGCCGAGCGACTGCTGGAACAAGCCCGGCTCGGGATAACCCTTCGGGACCGTGGCATCGAGGACATACAGCGTGTTCTCGTGCATCGAGATGTAGAGATACGTCCGGGATTGATCGGCGTTGTTGGTCAGCTGCAGCTGATGCCCTTCGATGAGGTCCTGCCAGTTCCAGAGGTACTCCGAGACCTTGACGTCCTTCTGCAGGTACTTGAAGGTGGCGTACACGATTGCATCGCGGATCTCCTGCGTCGCGTAGCCCGGACCGATCACGGAACGCAGCAGGCCCGCCGGCTGCCCCTGGCACGTTTCCGCGCCCACCGGGCACTTCTCCGAACGTTCCATCCCCAGCCGCTCGATGCCGGAGTAGTCGACGACGGTCATCGAGTAGCGGCCGCCGTTGCTCTCCGCGCTGTACACGCGTGCGGGCAGCACGTAACCCTGCTGGGTGGTCCACACCGTGTCGGCGATCTTCGGCTGGTAGGGGAACACCACCTTGAACCCGTCCTCGTTGTTCTGGTACTCGATCCACTCCTGCGCGGCGCACGGCGCCGCGATCAGCAAGCCGACCATCAACGCGACCGCGAATGCTGCTGCACGCATGATGCCCCTCACTTGAAATCGAAGGCCGTTGACGCGGTGTTGCTGTCGGTGCCGCTCGAATCGGTCGCGCGGACCTGGAGGTCGCAGTGGTTGCCGGCGGCAGGAGCGCCGGCGTGCCCCGCCAGCGTACGCGGGTTCGGAATGCTCACGCGTATCGAGCCGTTGTCGAACCGGCCGCGGACGATACCCGCCTCGGGCTGACCGGGACCGCAGGAGAGCAGGAACCAGACGAGCGGCGTCACACCGAACGAGCCGCCTTGATCCGCCGCCGCGAACTGGAGGTCGACCGCCGGCTGGCTCGTCTGCGCGGATACCACCCTGAGAGTCGAGATCGCCGGCACGTGGTTCGGAATCGTGAGCGTGACCGGCGCGGTCCGGCCTGTCTGCTGCACGGCGACGAGCGTTCGCGGGCCTGGCACAGCGTCCTTCGCCACGGTGACCGTGAATTCCCACCACACCGATCCCTGGTTCAGGTCGCGCGACGTCATGCCGCTCACCGTGATGCCGGCCGATGGCGTGATGTCGATCGACTGAACCGGGTTGTTCCTCCCGAGCGCCAGGTGCAGGACCGTCGCCTGGCCGGGAATCAGCTGTGTGGGGTAGTAGCTCCCGATGACGCCTTGCGCCTGCTGCGCGTGGCCCGCCGGCGCACCCGCGCCGAGCAACAAGGCCACCAGGCATCCGCCCCCAACCGACGTGCGAGTTCTGAGCCGCATGCGACGCCCTCCCGCTAGCCTCGCCGAAGCTCGAAGAGCGAAGGCGGGCAGCGGGAGTATCGCTCCAAGCGGCACCGACGCTCAAGGGCACAAAGAACGGGTGGTCTCAGCGAGCGGAACGGTTTCTGGTCAGGCGCTCGTCCACCAGGCCGACAATCTCGTCCAGCGTCTCGGATTGCAGCCCCTGTTGCTTCGCGATGCGGCGGACGAGGCAGTCGACGCGCTCGATGTGCTCGGCGCCGCCGAACAGCGCGCGCGCCGCGGAGGATGGTTTCCCGAGGCCCTCGGCCGCCTTCGCGTACTTGTCGAACGGCACGAGGTCCTCGTCTTCGGCGCCGAGGTTCGTGCACAGCGTGCCGACCCAGTCGTACACCCCGCGCGACGCGTTCACGTTGCCGTGGACCGCGTCCTTGATCGGGATCATCTCGTCGGGCCTGATGCAGCGGTAGTTGCCGGCTATGAGCATCGGCCACTTCGCCAGCGGCACGAAGACCGAGTCGTGGACCTTGAGCCTCACGGGGATTTCGATCGGGCCGTCGCCCGGGTCGTATCGCGCGGCATCGATGTCGGCTTCGAGGTTGCGAAGGATCTGCGTCGCCTCCTCGCTGTCGAAGCGTGCCGCCTTGAAGTTGGTCGGCAGTCCGACCTGCAGCACGTTCTTGGGCTGATCGGGCGGACGGAACGCCTGCGGGTCGGGGCTCGCCAGCGTCACCATCGCCGGGTCGAACTCCTTCCACACGGCCGGATCCGCGTAGCACGCCTCGAGGCCGTCGGTGGACAGCCCCGGAATGCGTTCGAGGTACGGCAGCGGCGGCATGTTCATGATCGCCAGGCACGGCTTGCGCGACCTGGCGACACGCTGCGTCAGCTCGCGGACGCCGCTGGCGCCGTACTGTGCTTCCTGCATGCCGAGCACGATCAGGTCGAAGCGGCCCGGGTCCACCGCCTCGGGTGTCGCCGCCGACAGCGCGCCCGGCAGCTTCTTCGACGGGACGTCGAGCAACCCCTCGCGCCCCTTGATCGGCAGCCGGACGATCGTCCCCTCGCGGTTGATTAGATCGGCGGTGGACTGCGTGCAGACCAGCGTGACGCGGTGGCCCGCCATCAGCAGCTTGGTGCCGAAGAGCGAGCCGTAGGACGCGCCGAGAATCAGGACGCTGTACTTCGGCCCCGCCACCTAGATGGCACCTTGCTGGCGCGCCGCCCTGATCTCTTCGTCATTCAGGCCGACGATGGTGCGAAGCACGTCTTCGGTGTGCTCGCCCAGCAAGGGGGAGCGCCGGACGCACGCCGGTGAGTCCGACAGCTTGATGGGGTTGCCGACGGTCAGGTACTTCCCGCGTTTCGGATGGTCGACCTCGACGACCGTTCCGGTCGCGCGGAGCGCCGGCTCCTCGGCAATCTCCTTCATCGAGAGAATCGGCCCGCACGGCACGTTGAGCGGATTGAGGATGTCCATGACCTCCATCTTGGTCTTGGTCATCGTCCACTTCTCGATTTCGGAGAAGACGTAATCGAGGCGGGGCAGGCGTGCCTCTGGTGTGTTGAAGTCGGGATTGTCCAGCCAGTCGGCGCGGCCAATCACCTTCGCCAGTTCCGGAAACGCCTGCACCTGGGCGATCACGTATGTATACGCGTCCGGGTCGGTCTCCCAGCCCTTGCACTTCACAACCGAGCCGGGGTGCCCGCCGCCGGAGGAGTTGCCCGCGCGCGGCACCGCGTCGCCGAATGTGCCGTTTGGATACTGCGGATATTCCTTGAGCGGACCGTAGGCGAGCCGCTGCTGATCGCGCAGCTTCACCCGGCACAGGTTCAACACCGCGTCCTGCATCGCGCACGTGACGCGCTGGCCGCGTCCCGTCGTTTCACGCTGAAACAGCGCAGCAAGGATTCCCGCAACCAGGTGGATGCCGGTCCCAGAGTCGCCGATCTGCGCGCCGGTCACGAGCGGCACTTGATCGATCTCGCCGGTCGTCGACGCGGCGCCGCCGGTGCACTGGGCGACGTTCTCGTAGACCTTGCAGTCCTCGAACGGTCCGGGACCGAACCCCTTGATCGATGCGTAGATCATCCGCGGGTTGATCTCCTGGATCGTCTCCCACGGAAATCCCATCCGGTCGATCGCACCGGGCGCGAAGTTCTCGACCATGACGTCGCACTGCTCGATCAGCTTCCTGAAGATTTTCTTGCCGGCCGCGGTCTTCGGGTTCAGGGTGATGCCGCGCTTGTTGCTGTTCAGCATCGTGAAATACAGGCTGTCGACGCCGGGCTTGTCGCGCAGCTGCATGCGCGTCGGGTCGCCTTCACCCGGCCGTTCGACCTTGATGACGTCGGCGCCGAACCACGCGAGAATCTGAGTGCACGTCGGTCCTGACTGGACGTGCGTCATGTCCAGGATCCGGACCCCTTCCAGGGCTCTCCCCATGTTGTCGTATCCCCTCAAGGCGTTGGATGTTGAAACGAATCAGAATCCTTAATGTTATCGGGAGCAGCCGGTCGTTGAAATACTGTCGGGGCTGTATGGCCGTAGAGGTGGGACGCCGAGGCCCTTATGCCCGCTATTGCGCGCGGAATTGCCCTAATTTGGACTCTGAGGCCATGCGATCAAGCGCTGTGACGCCGTACGTCTCGGTACATCGGTTGCACCCCCGACCGCGTGCCTGGTCCGTTCCGCCTCCTGCCACTGATTGTGATCGCGGTTGCCCTGTCTGTGTCCGTGCCGGTTGCGCAGGCGCCACGCACGGCCACGG
>DASQAX010000078.1:0-8009 GCA_035635535.1 Vicinamibacterales bacterium
TGGTTCGAGGTTCGCTGGTTCGAGGTTCGCTGGCTCGCAACGACGAAAGCGATGAATGGCGCCCGACGAAGCACGCCACTCGGCGGCATGGCCGTTCGGGCCGGCGAACGCGTCGATCAGCGTTGGCGGCAGGACCTCCGCCAGGCTGCCGCGTCCCGGCTGCAGCCGTCCTTCCTTCAGCACGCTCCCGAGGTACAGCCGATCGCGCGCACGCGTCAGCGCGACGTAGAGGAGGCGCTTGGTCTCCTCCTTCTCCTTCGCGGCGCCGTCTTCGTCGGCGTCGGACCGGAAATCGCCGACCGCGACCGAGACGTCCTCGCCGCCCGCGGCCGCGACCACGCGAATCGGATCGCGGAAGTTACCGGTGCCGCGGGCCAGGTTGACGAGAAAGACGACGGGGAACTCGAGCCCCTTTGCCGCGTGGACGGTCATCAGGTTCACGGCGTCGAGCGCGTCGATCACCGCGTTCGATTCGTCGCCGACGGCCAGGCGATCGAGGTGCGCGGCAATGCGCCCGAGCGTCGCGTAGCCGCGGTTCTGGATGCGGCGGATGAGCGCGCGGATCTTCTTCAGGTTCTCGCGCGCCTGCGGAAACCGGGGACCGCGCATCTCGACGAAGTACGCCGACTCCGCGAGCACGAGGTCGAGCAGTTCGGCGGGCGGCATCCGATCGACGCGCGCGCGCCACCCGGCCGAGACCTCGCGCGCGTGCGCGAGCGTCGACGCGTCTGCGGGATCCAGGCCGGGATCCGAGAGCCTCGGGGCGCCCTGAGCCTGTCGAAGGGCGGGATCCGATCCGGCAAGCGCCGCCGCGATGTCCGGCGCCAGCAGCCGCAGCGCATCGTCCGACACACGGAAGAAGCGGGACCGCAGCAGCGCCGCGGCTCGAAGGTCCGACAGCGGGTCCGCGAGGTACCACATCAGCGCGAGGACGTCCTTGATCTCGTCGGCGTCGAAGAAGCCGAGCCCCTTGTACACGTACGCGCCGATGCCGCGACGCTCGAGCGCGGCCTCGAACTCGCGGTGCGACTCGCGCGTGCGGAACAGGATCGCGATGTCGGCGGCCGTCACGGGCCGGCGAACGCCGGTGATCCTGTCGCGCACGATCGCGCGCTCCGCGAGAAGCCGCGCGATTTCGGCGGCGGTCGCTTCGGCGCACGCGTCGGGTGTGTCGGCGGTGACGAGCCCGAGCGGGTGGTCCGCGGGGCTGCCCTCGCCGTCGATCGGAAAGCAATCGTCCTCGGCGTATCGAAACCCGTCGCGGCGTCCGCCGGCCTTCGGCATGTCGCGCGACACGTCGTTGACGAACGCGAGCAGCGCCGGAACCGACCTGAAGCTCCGCGAGATCGAGCGCCGCGCGTCGGCGCCCGGACGAAGCGCCTCGATGTACCGCCTCGCATCGTCGAGGATGGAGACGTCGGCGTCGCGGAACCCGTAAATCGACTGCTTGCGGTCGCCGACGATGAAGACGGAGGGGGCGAGCGGGCCGATGGATGCCAGGCCGGCGCCCTCGCCCCACGACTGCACGAGCAGCGAGACCAGCTCCCACTGCGCGCGGCTCGTGTCCTGGAACTCGTCAACGAGCACGTGGTGGTAGCGCGACTCGAGGCGATAGCGGCTCTGGGCGAACTCGTCCATCTGACGCAGGAGCTGGAGCGTCCGGAGCAACAGATCCGCGAAGTCGAGCACCGCGTGGGCATCGAGCGTCCGGCGGTACTCTGTCTCCGCGATGCGGTACATCCGCAAGGTGCCGCGCGAGACGAGGACGTTCAGATCCCGCTTGTAACGGGCGATCGCCTCCCTCACCGCCGCCGCATGGCCGACGACGAGGTCGCGGTGCGTGGTCCACGCCGACGCTCTCGCGAACTGCGTCTTCTTGAACTGACTCTGTTTGCGCGGCTCGCCTTCCTGCGTCAGGAAGTAGTCGCGGGCGTGGGCGTACGCCGCCTGAACGGCGGCTGGCTCCAGCGCCACGTTTGTCTCCACGCTGTGCTCGAGCCGGCGCAGTTCCCTGGCCAGCAGCACGAAGACGGTTTCCGGCGGGCCGGACGCGAGAAAGCGCGACAGGCCGCCCGGCATCGACGTGAAGACGTCGAGGAGGCGGGTGACCGCGCGGCGCGTGGCCACGGTGACGTCGAGGTCGCGCGGCCCGGTGTCGAGGTACCGCTGCAGCACGATGGGCGCGACGAGCCTGCGGTTCAGCAGCGCCGCCAGGCCACGGCGCGCGCGGCGGTCGCCCAGCTGCGCGAACACCAGCGCGATGTTCTCGTCCTCGCGCGCGAGGCTCCGGCAGGTGCGCAGCGCGCGGTCGAGCGATTCGTCCACCAGGCGCGGCACCTCGGTCTCGTCCGCGATGTCGAAGCCCGGGTCGAGGTCGGCCTCGAGCGGAAATTCGCGCAGCAGCGAGAGGCAGAACGCGTCGATGGTGCTGATGGTGATGTCGTCGATCCGGTCGCGCAGCTCGCGCCACCGCGCCGCCGGAACGTCGCCCCGGGCCGCCGCGGCGCGAAGCGAGGCGATGATCCGCTCGCGCATCTCCGTTGCCGCCTTGCGCGTGAACGTCATCGCGAGGATGTTCGACGGGTCCACGCCCGCGCGCAGCAGGTTGATGTAGCGATCGACCAGGACGCGCGTCTTCCCCGTGCCGGCGGACGCCTCGAGCGCGACGTTGTACCGCGGATCGACCGCGCGATCGCGCGCCTCCCGGTCCTTGTCGATCGCCTCGTCCACGTCGAACGGCAGCCGCGGACTACTCGTCACCGATGTAGTCCTTCCTGCAGACCGACGGGTACGCGCAGTACGAACAGATGCGCGGCTCGTACGGGCGTGGCGGAAACTCCCCGCGCTCGATCGCCGAGATGAGGTCGAGCAGGCGCCCGCGCGCGTCGGCGAGCACGGAGTCCTGGTCGTCCCGCCCCGCCCTGACGATCGGCACGAGCGACCGCTTGCCGGTGAACGCGACGTATGCCGCCTCGTCGACCTGCCACGTGCCTCCCCGCTGCCCGGCGAGCCGTTCCTGTGCGCACAGCGCGTAGATGGGCACCTGCAGCGCGCGCTTTGGTTGATACACCGCGCCCGACTTGTAGTCGATCACGCGAAGCCGGTTCCCCGCGAGCAGGTCGATGCGATCGGCGACGCCGCGAAGCGGCACCGCGCGGCCGCCTGCCGCGCCGAGCGTGAACTCGCCGTCGAGCCGGTACTCGAGCCACCGCTCGACCACGTCCGCGGGGCGCGTGGCCTCGAGGCCGAGCACGACGTCGACGATGCCGACGGAAATCGCAGAGCCGAAGAGCCGTGTCCGCTCGAGCGCGGCGTCCGCGTCCGGAAGGTGTGCGAGCAGCGGCGCCGCGACGTCCGCAAACACCGCGCGCGCCGCATCGAGGGTCTCCGGCGCGATCCGTCCCTCGCGCCGGCGGTCCCACGCCTCGAAGAAGCGTTGAAAGACTTCGTGGATGAACCTGCCGCGGGCGCGCGGCGACAGCGCCGCTTCGTCTTCGGGCAGCTCCTCGAGCTCGAGGACGTCGGCCGCGAAGAACTTGAACGGACAGTCCTGGTAGCGCTCGAGCGCGCTGACGGAGTACGCCTGCCCGATGTACGGGGCCGTCTGGCCGCCGGCGATCGAATCGGCCGGCCGGGCCGCGCGCCGGGCCGCCCACGCCCTCGCGGCGTCGGAGAGTACGGCCGCCTCCTCTCCAGCCCCCGCCCGCGCCTCCGTCCGTTCGATCTCGTCGAGGAGCATCGACGGCGACACGAGCGAATCGTGCTCGAGCGAGAAGGTCGAGATCCCAAGCGTCTTCGCGGGCAGGCGCAGCAGATCGGCAAAGGCCGCGCGTTCCGCGTCGACCCGGTCGGCGTCCGCGGGCCAGCCAAGGTCGCGCAGGATGGCCGGCGAATAGAAGATGTTGCGCCGGGGCCGGTCCGGCCACTCGCCGTCAACGAGGCCCGCGAGCTGCACGTGGTCGAACTCGCCGAACGGCGCGCTCTCGGCATCGACCAGGTGCACCCCGGACTCGCCGCGGCGCGACGCGAACGTGTGCATGTCGATCCCGCGGCGCACCATCGCCGCGACCTCGTCGAACGGCACGGTCCTCGAATCGACGCGCTCGTAGGCGTCACGCAGCGACCGCAGCACGCCGAGAACGGCGCCGCGCGCCCGAAGCTGTCGCGCGTGAAGCGGTTCCGCCTCCGCCGAATGGTTCGGCGAACCAGGCACGTTCTCGTGCGCGGCCAGGAACGTCAGCAGGCGATCGAGGTGCGCGGCAATCGTCGCGTTGCAGCGAAGCCCCGTCATCTCCCTGGCAACCGCCTGCAGGACCGATGCGCCGGCCACGGCCGCTTTCGAAACGCGCGACCCGGCACGCCATGTGTCGACGAGCCGATCGAGCGAGTCGAGACCACCAAGGTAGCCGGCCTCGCTCAACGCCCGATCGAGCGCGGCAATCTCTCCCGCGCGAACCGCTTCGCCGTCCGCACCCGGGAACCGCAGGTGCGGCGAGCGCAGCAGCGCGACGGCCGGGACGCGCGCGAAGTTGGCGCTGACGAACGAGAACAACAGATCGACGGCCGCCGCGTACGGCTCCGCGGCAAGCGGAAGCGCGTCGAACATCTGGCACGGGATGCCCTGCGACCGGAACACCTCCCGCGCGAGGTAGACGTACGGCAGCCGCTGGCGCACGACGATGGCGATGCCATCGAGGGCCGGCGGCTCGGGCGCGCGCGCGTCCGCGCGTACCTGGCGGGCAAACGATGCGACCTCGTCTTCGCGGTCACGCGCGACCGTGAAGCTGGCAGCTGGCAGCTGGCAGCTGGCAGCAAATGCGCGGGCAGCAAGTCCCTCCTCCGTGCTGCCTGCTGCCCGCTGCCCGCTGCCCGCTGGCTCGAGCCGCGTCTCCTCGATGCCCGGCAGCCATTGATGGATGCGCTCGTGAAACGAGCCCGCGAGCATCGTGTCGGTGACGACGACATCGAGGCGCTCGAGGCCGGGGATGCGCGCGAGCAGATCCCAGTCAACCGGAAACAGGCCGTAGCGATCGCCCGCGCGATCGCGCACGGCCACAATCACGTGCCGCCACGGATGCGCGGCCGCGTGTGCGAGCAGCCGGTCGCGCATCGCATGCTCGTCGACGCCGCCGGATGCGGCGCACAGCCGCTCGAGCTCGCGGAACGCCGCGGCGAAGAAGCGCGTCTGCCGAACCAGCCGCTCGGCTCCGCGGTCGGCGTCCTGCCCGCCATCGAGCCTTCCGATGGTCAGCCGCTCGAAGTCGTCCACCGACTTCTGATGGCGCCCGAGCGCATCGAAGAACTCGAGCATCGCGCCAATCAGGCCGGGACGAACGCGAAACGGCGGCTCGGCGCCGGCATCGATCGCGGCGCGGCACGCGACGGCCAGCAACGCCTCCCGCTCCTCCGTCGTGTACGCCGCGCCTTCGCACGGCGCGCCTTCGCACGGCGCCCCTTTACGGGGCGCCACCTCGTCCGCCGCCGCAATCCGCTCGAACAGCCGCTCGTGCAGTTCCGCGCGCGTCACGAAATCCGGAAGGACGAGGGCGGCGCCGGCGGGCATCCGGTCCTCGATCGAGCGAAGCAGATGGTGCGAGGCGGCGCGCGTGGGGCAGACGAGGAGCCGATCGCGGGCTTCGAGCGGGGAGCCGCCGGTGGCCAGCGCCGCGAGCGCGCTTCGGAACGACCGCAGATCCGCCGCCCGCACGAGTCGGGTCGTGCGGGGTGTGATCACTGGAGACGTGGAGGTTCGAGCAGCGCCCGGATGTCGTGCTGCACGCGCGCCACCATCAGGATGGCACCCGCGGCGGACGAGGACGCCTGCCAGGCAATGCCGACATCACCCCTCGAGACCGCGCTGTACCGGATGTCGACCGCGGACTCGGCGAACCGCCACGCGCTCACGAGCAGCTGGTGCGTCGCGCGAAGATCGTCGGGGACGGTCATCCGCTGCAACCGGTCCGCGCCGCCCGCGAGCCGGCTCCGCAGCGTGACCAGCGTGGTCGGCGAAGGACCGGCGAGGCGGCGGATGGCATCGAGCGACGGTTGAATCTTGACCAGCTGCATCAGCTGCGACCCGACGGAGCGCTGGTACTCGCGATAGCTCGCGCGGCGAATCTGCCACTGGTCACGAAGCAAACGGAGGCGGCGCGCGCTGTCGAGCTGCACCTGCAGCGCGGTGCTCAGCGCCTGGACGACTTCGGGCCGGCGGGCGCCAAGACGCTCGTCTTCCTTCGACACCTGGTGGAGGACCCGCTCGACGTCCACGATGCGCGCCCGCCCCGCGGCGTTGGCCGCCGACGCGAGGAGGCGCCGGGACATCGCCGCGTACCGCTGGTCGATGTCGACCTCCTCGTGGATTTGTTCCTCGGCCATCCGGCGGAACCGCGACGCCTCGGCCGGCGGCAACGATGCGCCGCCTTCCACGACGAGCGCGAGCGCTTCCTGCAGGAGCGAGATGCGGTCGGCCACGCGCGGCGCGAGCTCCGCGACGCGGAACGTCGTGTTGATCTGCTCCGAGACACCTGGCGCGGCAAGCAGCGGCTCGAATCCCGTTTCTTCCGGCGTCGCGACCAGCGCGAGGGTGAAGTCGCTGCGCCCCGCCGCCGCGCGGAGATCCGAGATGGCTTCGTCGAGCAGCGACACGACCTCGCGCACGTCGTGCTGGCGGTAGCCGTAGTGGCTCGCGGGCCAGTCTGCCAGCGTCTTGCGCGCCTGCTCGGCCTGATCGAGCGCGGCGTTCTTGTCGGTCGCCAGCGCCACGTCGTTCAGCACGCGCGCGACGTCGCTGCTCAGCCTCTGAAAGTCCTCCTCGCCGCGTGTTTCCGCGTAGTGCTCGTAGCGCGCGGAAGCGGCGTAGCGCTCGGTTCGCGCCCAGTCGATCTGCGACGAGGGCAGCGTCACGACATGCAGGCGCGGCTGATCGGCGGGCCCGCCGACGGGCATCGAGAAGACGACCTGGTCGTCGAGCCGCGCGAACTCGCCGTAGCTGACGACGCTGGCGCCGTCACGGAAGAACAGGCGGAACAGCGTCGCGTCGGCCGCCGCGCGCGCCAGGGGCACGGCCGCGAGCCACACGAGTACGACAAGGAAGGCAATACGCCGCGTCATGCAGGGTGAATTCCTATTGTAGCGTCTGCCGCAACGGCCCCGCCGGGCGGCCGGATGTGGAAATCCTGTGCATGAGACGTGCAAATCCTGTGGACAACCGCGACAGCAAAATTTATTTCCGCGCGCGATGCGGGCAATCCCGCCCCGCCGGCCGCTGTGCATGGGCGCTTCGCGTCTCCCTTCGCTTGATTGCGACGCGCCGCCGAATAAGATCGTCGCCGCTCCTGACCCCACCGGGGACGCGAAGACGTGATCGTTCATCACTTCGAAGAAACCATTGGCGGCCGCGCGTATCAGATCGAGGTCACGGCCGTCAGCAATCGGTGGCGGGCCCAATTGCGCCGTGGACCGGGGGTGCCCACCGCCATGATGCCGTTCTACGGCCAGACGCCTGATGAGGCAGCCCGGCAGTTGTCGCAGTGGCTGGTGCTGGCGCATCAACGCTTCGCGGACATCAACGCGGCCGCCCGGCCGTCGATATAGCGATAGGACGGTCGGCGGCGGCTCGCGGCCTCGATCTCACGTCCGCCCTGTCGTCAGGCGCCTGTACATCCACGCGCGGGCGCTCCAACGATGCGCGCCTGGCGAGGGTCGAGCACGGCCAGCTCGTCGAGCGCCTGATCCAGCAGCAGCATTTCACAATCGAGTACCTGCACGGCGCCGATTGATTCGACGAAACTGACGCGCGTGATCGACGGGTCTTCCTTCACGGGAGGGCCTGCGCTACCATCAAAGGTCCCCCTCCGAGTGGGCCTGTAGCGCAGTTGGGAGCGCGCCTGAATGGCATTCAGGAGGTCACCGGTTCGATCCCGGTCAGGTCCACCAAATTTTCATTCGACCCGTCAAGCGGCCTTAAGTACTCGAAGAGAGAAGACGTTACGACGGTTCGATCGAACGAT
>DASQAX010000079.1:0-9857 GCA_035635535.1 Vicinamibacterales bacterium
CGCAACATGCTGACGGTCGACATCGAGACGTGGCGACGGAAGCTTCTCAGCTCGCCGTGGGTCGCCGACGCGGCGATTCGCCGGGTGCTGCCCGGCACCGTCGCCGTCGCCGTCTCCGAGCGTCAGCCGATGGGGATCGGCCGTGTCAACGACGACCTGTACCTCATCGACGATCGCGGCGGCATCATCGACCAGTTCGGACCGAACTACGCGGAGCTCGACCTGCCGATCATCGACGGCCTTGCGGCGCCGCCGCGCGGCGACGGGCTGCTCATCGACGAGACGCGCGCCGCGCTGGCCGGGCGCGTGCTGGCATCGCTCCAGCCGCGCCCCGACCTCGCGCGGCGCGTGTCCGAGATCGACGTCAGCGACGCGCGCGACGCCGTCCTCATCCTGAAGGGCGATACCGCGCTCGTGCGCGTCGGCGCCGAGCAGTTCGCCGAGCGCCTCCAGTCGTATCTCGACCTCGCGCCCGCGCTGCGCGAACGGGTCGCCGCGATCGACTACGTCGATCTTCGCTTCGACGAACGGGTGTACGTCAGGCCGCAATCGAAGAGGTCAGTAGCGCAGGGTAGGCCGGGTCCTTTCGGACCCGGCAGGTAATCGGAGGACCAGCGTGCCGCGAAGAGAACGGTATCTCGTGGGCCTCGACGTCGGCACCTCCCGCGTCACCGCCGTCGTGGGCGAAAGCCTGGACGACGGGACGCTCGACGTCGTCGGCATCGGCGTCGCCGAATCGCGCGGCATCAAGCGCGGCGTGGTCGTCAACGTCGACGCGGCGGTCGACTCGATCAAGAAGGCGATCGAGGAGGCGGAGTTGATGGCGGGCGTCGAGATCGACTCCGTGCACCTCGCGCTGTCGGGGCCGCACATCAAGGGATTCAACAGCCGCGGCGTCATCGCGGTCGCCGGCAAGAACCGCGAGATCACGCGCGACGACGTCAGGCGCGCGATCGACGCGGCGAAGGCCGTCGCGCTCCCGACGGGCCGGGAGATCCTCCACGTGCTCCCGCAGGACTTCGTCGTCGACGAGCAGGACGGCATCGGCGCGCCCGTCGGCATGACCGGGGCGCGGCTCGAGGTCAACGTGCACATCGTCACCGGCGCCATTTCGTCCGCGCAGAACCTGGTGGCGTGCGTCAACCGGGCCGGCGTGAGCGTGGCCGACACGGTGATCGAGCAGCTTGCCGCGTCGGAGTCGGTGCTGACGCCGGACGAGAAGGAGCTTGGCGTCGCGCTGGTGGACATCGGCGGGGGCACCGCGGACGTCGCGATCTTCGAGCGCGGCAGCCTGTGGCACACCGGCGTGGTCGCCGTGGGCGGCGATCACTTCACGAACGACATCGCGGTCGGCCTGCGGACGCCGATTCCCGACGCGGAGAAGCTGAAGCGGAAGAACGGCTGCGCGCTCTCGTCGATGGTCGACGAGGACGACACGATCGAGGTAGCGAGCGTCGGCGGCCGCAAGCCGCGGGTGATGGCGCGGCGGATCCTGTCCGAGATTCTCCAGCCGCGCGCCGAGGAGATCTTCCATCTCGTCTGGGACGAGATTCGGCGGGCCGGCTACGAGAAGGCGCTCAACTCCGGCATCGTGCTCGCCGGCGGCGGCTCGATTCTCGAGGGGATGCCCGAGATCGCGGAGCAGATTTTCGATCTGCCAATCCGCCGCGGCGCGCCCTCCGACGTCGGCGGCCTCGCGGATCACGTGAACAGCCCGGCGTTTGCGACGCCCGTCGGGCTCGTGCTGTACGCACATCGCAACCGCGAGCCGGAGCCGGCGCGCGTGGGCGCGGGGGCGTTCGGGAGAATGGCCGGAAAGCTGAGGGGGATTTTCCGGGAGTTCTTTTGATGGCGGGGCGTGAAGCCCGGATGGCGGGGCGTGAAGCCCCGGAATGGCGGGGCGTGAAGCCCCGCCCTACGAAGGATTGGACGACGAGGATTGGACGCGGATTGGGGTTTACAGGGAGGCGACATGAAGAAGTCCGATGCGCGCGAGGCACAGGAGCTCCGGCTGACGCTCGACCCGGCGGCGCGCCGCGGCGCGAAGATCAAGGTGATCGGCGTCGGCGGCGGCGGCAGCAATGCCGTGAACCGCATGATGGAGGTCGGCCTGACGGGTGTCGAGTTCATCGTCGCGAACACCGACGCGCAGGCGCTCGATCACAGCCGCGCGACGATGAAGCTGCAGCTCGGTCAGAAGCTGACGAAGGGGCTCGGCGCGGGCGCGGATCCGAACATCGGGCGGCAGGCGGCGCTCGAGGACACTGACAAGATCAGCCAGGCGCTCTCGGGCGCCGACATGATCTTCGTCACGACCGGCCTCGGCGGTGGGACCGGCACGGGCGCCGCGCCGGTCATCGCGAGCCTCGCGAGCGAGCTCGGCGCGCTCACGATCGGCGTGGTCACCAAGCCGTTCAGGTTCGAAGGGAAGAAACGCGCGCAGCACGCCGAGGCCGGCCTCGAGGCGCTGCGCGACTGCGTGGACACCATCATCACGATTCCCAACGAACGCCTGCTCAGCATCGTCGAACGGCGCACGTCGATCACCGACGCGTTCGGCCTGGCGGACGACGTGCTGCGCCAGGCCATCCAGGGGATCTCCGATCTGATCCTCGTCCCGGGGCTGATCAACCTCGACTTCGCGGACGTCAAGACGATCATGTCGGGCATGGGCGTCGCGATGATGGGCACCGGCATCGCCGACGGCGATCGCCGCGCGATGCAGGCGGCCGAGCGCGCGGTCTCGAGCCCGCTGCTCGAGGACAGTTCGGTCAACGGCGCCCTCGGCGTGATCATCAACGTGACCGGCGGACCGGACATGTCGCTGGTGGAGGTGAACGAGGCGTCGTGCGTCATCCAGGAGGCGGCGCACGAGGACGCGAACATCATCTTCGGCGCGGTGATCGATCCGGAGCTCTCGGGCCGCGTGAAGATCACCGTCATCGCGACCGGCTTCGAGCGCGCCGGCCGCGCGCGTCACCTCCCGTCCGCGGCGTTGCCGACGCCGACCGATCTCACGAGCTACACGACGCAGCTCGCGCGGGCGGAGGCCGTCGCGGCGCAGGCGCCGCCGCCGGCCGTGCCGCACGCGGCCGCCGAGCAGCCGCCCGCGTTCACCGTGGCCAGGCGGCCGGCGCTCGAGCTGAGCCTGCCGCTGATCGGTAAGGCGGGTGGGGCGGGTGAGGCGGGTGGGAGCGCGGCGGGCGAGGCTGGTCGGGGTGAGGCGCGCAGGGCGGGCGAGGCGATTCTGGCGGGTAAGACGCACGAAAACGGCCTCGACCTGTCGCCGCTCGACGTGCCCGCGTTCCTGCGGCGGCAGAATTAGCGGTTCGCGGGCCTGTAAGGCCCGCGCCGCTGGTCCCCTGCAACCCGAGGCGCGGACCCTTCGGGTCCGCGTTTGATCCCGTACACTAGGAAAACTCCCGCGATTCGTGTGCGTCGTCGTCGCAGGGCGACTGCACGGCAGAGTCCGGGCTTACCGAATCCCATGAAGTTCTGGCAGCAGCGTGAGCGCGCCCGCGACATCCTCTCGAAGGAAGTGGGCTACGTGTCGAAGCCGCACGGCGGACGGCTTCGCGTCGCGCTCGCGTTTCCCAACACCTACTTCGTCGGGATGTCGAACCTCGGCTTCCAGACGGTCTACAAGCTGTTCAACGCGGAAAACGACATCGTCTGCGAGCGGGTGTTCCTGCCGCCGAAGACAGAGCTGGCCGCGCAGCTGGCCGACAGGGCGCCGCTCGTCAGCATCGAATCGCAGACGCCGGTCAACGAATTCGACATCTTCGCGTTCTCCGTCTCGTTCGAGTGGGATTACACGAATGTCGTCACGCTGCTTCGTCTGGCCGGGCTGAAGCCGCGCGCGGCGGAGCGGACACACCGCGACCCGCTGGTGATGATCGGCGGCGCGGTGACGTTCGTGAACCCCGAGCCGCTGGCGCCGTTCGCGGACGTCATCGCCGCCGGTGAAGGCGAGGCGCTCATCCCGTCGCTGCTGACCGCGTTCAAGGGCGCATCGGATCGCGATGATCTGCTTCGCCGGCTCGTCACCGAACGCGGATTCTACGTCCCGAGCTTCTACGACGTGACGCACCGGGTGGACGGCACCATCGAGGCGTTCGTTCCGAAGGCTGACACCGGCGCCCCGGCGACGGTGAAGAAGGCGGCGCTCAAGACGACGGAAGCGGTGGATCCGCCGGCGACGACCATCTTCACGCCCGACACCGAGCTGGGCTCGCGTTTCCTGGTCGAAGTCGTTCGCGGGTGCGCGAACCTCTGCCGCTTCTGCTGGGCGGGTTACAACTACCTGCCGGTGCGCGCGTTTCCGAAAGACCGCATCCTGCAGCTGGCCGAGAGTGCGCGCCGCTACTCGAACCACGCGGGGCTCGTCTCGATCGCGCTCTGCGACCATCCGGAGATCGAGGAGATCCTCACGCGGCTCGTCGACATGGGCTATTCGATCAGCCCCGCGTCGCTGCGGCTGGACGACCTCACGCCGACGATCCTGAACCTGCTGCGCAAGAGCGGCGAGCGGACGATCACGATTGCGCCCGAGGTCGGCTCCGATCGGCTGCGGCGCGTGATCAACAAGACGATCACGAACGACGAGATCTTCGCGGCCGCCGACATGATTTTCGCGAGCGGCTTCGAGAACCTGAAGCTCTATTTCATGATCGCCCTGCCGACGGAAACGGACGATGACCTCGTCGCGATCCGGGACATGACGCTGCAGCTTCACGAGATCATGCTGCGGCACCAGCGCGGCCGCGGCCACATCGGCCGCATCGTCGGCAGCGTCAACCCGCTCGTGCCGAAGCCGGGCACCGCGTACCAGTGGCTCCCGATGGAAGACGACAAGTCGATCGAGCGGAAGATCAGGCGGATGAAGAGCCTGATGGCCGGCATCGACAACGTCTACTTCAACATCAAGTCGGAGCGGCATTCCTTCTACCAGGCGCTGCTGTCGCTCGGCGACCGGCGTGTCGCGGCGGCCATCGAGGCCGCGGAGCGCAACGGCGGCAACTGGCGCGCAGCGGTCGCCGAGACCGGCGTGGACGCCGATTTCTTCGTCTTCCGCGACCGTTCGGCCGACGCGGTGCTGCCGTGGGACATCATCGACGGCGGTCTCAAGGATCATTTCTTCCGCTCCGAATTCGACAAGGCGCTCCGCGAGGAGTGGACGCTTCCGCCGAAACGCCAGAAGGACAACGCACGCCTCCTGCCCGTTCTGCAGTAGCGCCGCCGGACCAGCGGCGTGGCAGGCCCGCAACCGGGCGGCTCCTCGCCGCCATCGCCCTCGCCGCGTTCGTCGTTCTCGTCATCGTCTCCATCACCGGCGGCTTCACCATCCGCGCGGGTCCACTTCATTTCTCCGCGCACGGCTGGCGCACCCCGCTGCTGGTTGCACTCGCCGCGTTCGGTGCCGTTGGGCTCTCGGGGCGCGCGGCATTGGCCGACGCCTTCTCGGCGGCCTGGCCGTGGATCGACGATCACGCCGCCGCCTGCGCCCTCGTTCTCGCCGCGGCCGCGGCCGGCGTCGGGGTCGCACACGGCACGTATTCGGCATCGAGCTCCGACGCGTCGGGCTACATCAGCGAAGCGCGGCTGATCGCCTCGGCCCGCCTCGCGGATGACGAGCCGCTGGCGCGCGAGGTGGCGTGGCCCAATGCCACGTGGGCGTTCGCGCCGCTTGGCTACCGGCCCGGAAGCGACGCGGGCGAGCTCGTGCCCACGTATCCGGCGGGTCTGCCGCTCGCGATCGCTCCCGTTCGCCTGCTGGGAGGCGAGCTCGCGGCATACCTCGTCGTGCCGCTTCTCGGCGCCGTGGCGGTCTTCGCCACCTATGGCGCCGGCGCGCGGCTGCACTCGCGCGGCGCCGGTCTCGCGGCCGCGCTCCTCCTCGCCACCAGCCCTATCGTCCTGTTCCAGGTCGTGCAGCCCATGAGCGACGTTGCCGTCACCGCGTGGTGGACCCTCGCCCTCCTCTTCGCGCTGTCACCGTTGCCAAACGGTCCGCTCGCGGCCGGCGCGACGGCCGGCCTTGCCGTGCTGACGCGCCCGAACCTGCTGCCGCTCGTCGCGGTCGTCGCGCTGGCGGTGATGAATTTCCCTCGTGGTCGCCACGAACGACGGCTTCGCGGCGGTCGGCTCATCGGCTTCGCCGCGGGGATCATCCCTGCCGTCGGCGCCCAACTCCTGATGCAGTGGCGGTTGTACGGCAGCCCGCTGGCATCCGGATACGGGACGGCCAGCGATCTCTACGCGCTGAGCAACATCGCGCCGAACGCCGTCGGCTACGCGCAGCGGATGCTCCTCGGCGAAGCGCCCGCGCTGCTCCTTGCCGCTGCTGCGCTCGTCGTGCTGGCCTCCAGACGCGGACGGTCCGTCGATGCGCCACCACTGAAGCGGCCGTTGGTCCTGGCGGCGATCGCGTTGGCCATCGTGGTCGCCTCGTACCTCCCGTACGGCGTGTTCGCCGAATGGTCGTACCTGCGTTTCCTCCTGCCGGCGTTTCCGCTGCTCTTCGTGCTGATCGGCGCGTTAGTCGCAGCCGCGTTGTTGCGCCTTCCGCTCCCCATTCGCGCTGCGGTCTTCCTCGGCGCGCTCGCCGCGGCAGCATCGGTGAACGTCGATCGCGCCCGGCAGGAGCAGGCGTTCAACATGCGCCGCTACGAGTCGCGCTACAGCCTGGCGGGCCGCTACCTCGCCTCGTCGCTTCCCGCCGGCACGGTTGTCGTCACCGGCCAGCAGAGCGGCAGCGCCCGCTACTACGCGAATCTGCCCATCCTTCGATGGGATCAGCTCGACGTCGACTTCGACCTCGCGCTCGCGGCGCTTCGTGCGATCGGCCGCCACCCCGTGCTGCTCGTCGAGGACTGGGAGCTGCCGCAACTCGCCAGGAAATATCCGCGTTCGGCAAACGCGCGGCTGGACTGGCGCCCCCGCGCCGAATTCGGCGAGGAGACGCGCGTCTTTCTCTACGACCCCGCCGACCGAAGCCCGGCCCGGACGTGGCGCGCCGACCGCGTCAAGTAAGAGCACGAAGATCCTCGATGGGGTATTCGTGGGCTACGACGCGATCGCGGCCCTCCCCTCGAATTCCGTGTACGCCTCGAGGATCATCTCGCGCACGCGGTCCTGCGGCGCCACGTCACCAGCCACGGGCCGCAGCAGCGCGAAGCTGCGGCGCTCGCCGTTGACCGAATAGGAGCGCGCGGGGAAGGTGACGTTGCGGCCGCCGCCGCCGCCACGCCGTTCCCACACCGTGAAGCCAATCAGCTTCAGGCCGTCCAGGACGCCTTCGGTGAAATGCAGTTCGGCCTCGGCAAGCTTGCCGGGCAACGTGTTCTTCTCGGTTGGTGTGATGATTTTGACGACCACGGCGTCCCTCCACGTGTCTGTTGTGCGTTGTGTGCGCTGGCGTGGAGAGCCATGGCAAGCGGCGCGCCCGAATGCGAGGCGAGGTGTTGTCGCGTGAAGTATCTCAGCGCGATGATGTTATCGACCGGCACGTGAACCGTGCCGAAACGGCGCGATGCCAGGTGTTAACTGCGGTTACCAGCGGACGCACCCGTCGACGCGCGGATGGCGCCAGCAATCCGGCCCGCCTTGTCCCGCTCGGCGCGATAGGACGTGAGCACATCGAGGTGCATGGCCGTGCAAAGCCCGCACGCGTGGATGTTCTCCTCACGGACTCCCGAGAGAACCAGTTGATCGCGATTGGCGCCGACGACATCGAGCCGCATCCTCTGGTCGCGCGGCGTCGTGAACCACCGGTCGATGAGATATCGTTCGTGGCCGGCGGCGGCGAACGCATCCACCAGATCCGAGCCGACTTCATAGCAGCACGGCCCAATCGCCGGGCCGATCGCGACGACGAGATCGCCAGGGCGGCTGCCGAAATCGCGCGCCAGCGCGCCGATGGCAGCGGCCGCGACCCCCGCAGCGGTGCCGCGCCACCCGGCGTGCACCGCCGCCACCGCCCCTGTCCGACCGTCGCCAATCAGCAGCGGCACGCAATCGGCGGCTCGGACCACGAGCGCGACGTCCGGGGCATCGGAGACGAGCGCATCGGCCTGCGGCCGCTCCACCTGCATCGCGAGCAGCGCGTCTGCCGCGACGTTCCGCCTGACGGTCACGACCTCCCGGCCGTGGACCTGGTTCAGCGACACGACGCGCGCCGGCGGAACGCCGATTGCGGAGGCAAGCGCCTGCCACGCGGCGGCGGACGGTAACTGCAGTTGTCGCGTCGTAAACAGGTGTGGCGCGATCGGCTCGAGCGGCCGGCACCGCAGCGCCGCGCCCCATGTTTCGTCGGTCCAGTGGAAGCTGGCGGGAACCTCGGGACGCGTCATGTAGGATCCGGGGACGGATGGAGATTATAGGTGTCGGGCTCGACGCGACCGAAATCGAGCGCGTCGCAGACATGATCGAGCGCTACGGCGAGAGGTTCCTGCGGCGGGTCTTCACCGACGGGGAAATCGCCTACTGCCACGCCAAGCGCGATTTTGCCTCGTCGTACGCCGCCCGCTTCGCTGCGAAGGAGGCGGCGATGAAGGCGCTCGGCACCGGTCATTCACGCGGGGTCTACTGGACGGGGATCGAGGTCGTCCGCCGGCACGGTCCGCCGCATCTCGCCTTCCATGGCGGCGCCGCGGCGCGGATGCAGGCGATGGGCGCTACGAGCTCGGTCGTCACGCTCACGCATTCGCGCGACCTCGCGATCGCGCATGTGATGCTGCTCCGCGAGTAGGCAGCTTGCAGCTTGCAGCGGGCAGCAGGCAGTAAGGGCAGCGCATTTCTGCCAGCCGCCGGCTGCCAGCCGCCGGCTGCCAGCTGCCAGCTAATAGGAATAAAACCCGCGCTTCGTCTTCCGCCCGTGATACCCGGCGAGCACCATCCGCTTCAGCAGCGGCGGCGGCGCGAACCGCGGCTCGCGGAACTCCTCGAACATGATGTTGGCGATGTAGTAGGTGGTGTCGAGGCCGACGAAGTCGAGCAGCGTGAACGGGCCCATCGGGTAGCCGCACCCCAGCTTCATCCCCTTGTCGATGTCCTCGATCGTCCCGAGCCCCCGCTCGTACTCGCGAATCGCGTCGAGCAGGTACGGCACCAGCAGCCGATTGACGATGAAGCCGGGACGATCGGGCGCGGCGATCGGCTCCTTGCCGAGCGAGGCGGCAAAGACGGTGAGCGCCTTGTTCGTCTCCTCGCTGGTCGTCAGCGCGCGGATCACCTCGACGAGCTTCATCAGCGGCACCGGGTTGAAGAAGTGCAGGCCGCCGAACCGGTCGGGCCGCTTCGTCGCCGCCGCCAGCTCCGTGATGCAGAGCGACGAGGTGTTGGACGCGATGATCGTCTCCGGCCGCACCGCCGCTTCGACGGCCGCATAGATGGCGCGCTTCTCGTCGAGGTTCTCGACGATCGCCTCGATGACGAGGTCGCAGTCCTTCAGGTCGGCGGTGTTGGTCGTCCCGGTGAGGTTGCCCAGCGTCTTGTTCTGCGCCTCGTCGGTGACCTTCCCCTTGGCGACGCCGTCGGAGAGAAATTTTCTGATGCGGCCGAGGCCCGCCTGCAGCGCCGTGTCGTTGACCTCGCGGACGATCGTCCTGTAGCCGGCGCCAGCAGAGACCTGCGCGATGCCGGACCCCATCAACCCGCAACCAAGAACGCCGACGGTGCGGATATCCATCTACAGCGACTCCACGAGTGCGGCAATTCCCTGTCCGCCGCCGATGCACGCCGCCGCGATGCCGCGCTTCGCGCCGCGCCGGCGCATCTCGAGCGTCAGCGTCAGCAGCAGCCGCGCGCCGGTCGCCCCGAGCGGATGCCCCAGCGCAATCGCGCCGCCGTTGACGTTC
>DASQAX010000080.1:0-11252 GCA_035635535.1 Vicinamibacterales bacterium
GAGGCGCTGCAAACAAAAAAGCCCGGGCAGCCATTCAGGCGCCCGGGCTTTTGCTTTTGAAAGCGGCTCCGCGGTCAGGAAGCGGCTCCGCGATTAGTGAGTGGCGAGCGCTCCGTCGGTCCTCAGGATCGTCAGCCGCTGGCCGACCTTCAGCGTCGTGGTCCGCAGGCTGTTCCACTTCGTCAGCGACGCCACGCTGGTCTGGAAGACGCGCGCGATGGAGGCGAGCGTGTCGCCCCGCTTGACGCGGTAGACCACCTTCGATCGGACTGAGCTTTCCGCCGCCGGGTGGTTCGGGATCGTGACGTTCGCAGCCACCACGGGATCGGTCTTGCGGGTCTCGATTGGCGGCGCCGGGGTCTCCGCGCGCATGGCGAGGAGCGCAGTTGGCGCCCGCGGGACGATCAGCTGCTGGCCCGGCGTGACGCGCGACTTCACGGACACGTAGTTGGCGTCCGCCAGGTCCGCCCGGCTCACCTTCAGCTTCCGGGAAATCGAGAGCAGCGTCTCACCCTTCCGGACGGTGTGCCACGTCAGGTTCGCGGCGTCGGGGCCCGCATCGGCGAGCTGCGTCCGCACCGCGTCGCCGGACCCCTCCGGGACCTTCAGCTCGTAGTTCTTGGCCCGGACGGGAGTAGTCCAGCGCCGAAGCTCGGGGTTCAGGTCCTGGATGGTCTGGACCGAGGTTCCTGCCCACTCCGCGACCCGCCGCAGGTCCACCGCCACCGGGAGCGTGACCTTCTCGAAGTCCGGGACGCTGGCCGGCGCCGGCTCGACGTCCATGCCGTACTGGGCCGGGTTGCGCGCCACGATCATGGCCGCGAGGATCAGCGGCACGTAGTCGCGGGTCTCCCGCGGCAGGTAGCGGCGCGACGCGCTCAGGCGCCAGAAGTCCTTGACGCCGCCGGAACGCCGGATCGCGGCCTGGACGCGCCCTGGCCCGCCGTTGTACGACGCCAGCGCCAGGTGCCAGTCTCCGTACATGTTGTAGAGGGTCTTGAGGTACTTGGCGGCGGCGCGCGTCGCTTTCTCGGGTTCGGCGCGCTCGTCGATGTACCAGTCGTGCTTCAGCCCGTTCTCGAGCGCCGTGCCGCGCATGAACTGCCACAGCCCCTTGGCCTTGGCGCGGGACAGGGCGTCGGGCTTGAACGCGCTTTCGACCAGCGGAACGTAGGCCAGGTCGAGCGGGAGCCCCTCGGCCCGGAAGACGTCCTGGATCATCGGCAGGAAGCGGGCGCCGCGGCCCAAACCCTCCTGGAGATAGCCGCGGAGACGGCCCGTGAACAGCTCGACGTACGAAAGGACGCGGGAATTCAGCGGGATGTCGATGTCGTGGTCCGTGGACTGCAGGTCCTCGGCGACGGCCTCCTGGGTCTGGGCCGACGGGTTCGGCTGGAACGTCGAGAGCGCCAGGAGCTCGTCGATCGAGGCCGACTCGTATTTCTTCTCGGCAAAGCCGTCGCCCTGGGCGAGCGAGGTCAGCTCTGTCGCGCTGATCCGCTCGACCATCCGGTCGAAATGCTCGCGGAGCCTCGGCTCGGACCGGGCGCCAGAGGGCGATTCCAGCAGGACGTCGAGCGCCTTGTTGAACTCACCGCGGGCCGAATCGAGGTGGCCCAACCGGAGCTCCGCCTGCCCGGCGTCGAAATGGCTGTTCGAGAGGGTTATCAGGTCGGCGATCGGGTCGGTCACCAGCTGAGGTGACGTGGGACCAGCCACGAGCACCGGGGCGGGCGAGGTTGCCCGCTGCGGAGCCGCCGCCGAGATGGCCTGGGAGTGGGACGCGCACCCGCCAGACACCACCGCGAGGGAGAGAAGCGACGCCGTCACGACGTGATGCGTTCTCAGCACGGCGGTAAGCCTACCATTCGGCAGAGTTCATGGTCAACAGTAAGTCCAATTGGCTCAGCAGTTGCGGCTAAAGTGCACATCCCGGCAGATTTTCCACCTGACCTGTTAACGAGGCCAGCCCGCCTGAACGAACAGCTTCTGGGCTTCACCGAGGTCGCGAGCTGACGGCGTGACGATGGTTTTGTCGTCAATGATCACCTTCCGGCCCGCCTTGATCGCCGCCCGGACATCGTCTTCGCAGACAAATGCCGCCGGCTTGTCGGCGGGTACCCCTTGCGCAGTTCGGCTGTGATCTTCCTTATCGGCAGAAGCGTGGTAACCCCTTGATTCCAGGAAGCTGTCGATCCGTGCTGCGAGCGCCTGGGCAGAAATGCCCGCCGGCTCAGGTCGCGCCGGCGCCTTGGGGAGAGGGAATCCGGCCTCCGGGACGCGGGATCCGCCTTGAACGCGCGAACCGGCAGATCCCGAATCCCCGATCCCGGACCCCGGTCTGGCCGCCGGCCTGAGCTCGTACGCCAGCCGCTTGATATTCAGCAGGTGGCGCGGCGAGATGTTGTCGGAAGTGATGTTCCCACCCCATCCGCCGCACCCGAGCGTCATCGCCGGGTCCAGCCCGGTGGTCAACCCGATCGACCCATGCGTCGTCGGCGTGTTCACGCAGATCCGGAAAGCCGGTTTCTTCAGTCCAAACTGCAGGATCACGTCGTCGTTCTTCGAGTGGATCGACATCGTGTGACCCATGCCGCCGTAGCGAAGAATCTGGATGCAGCGCTCGCAGCCTTCCCGCCAGTCCTTGACGACGTAGTAGGAGAGCACCGGACACAGTTTCTCGATGGAGAGGGGATAGTCACGTCCGACGCCGGTGAGCGGGGCGATCAGGGCGCGCGTCCCCTCGGGGACGGTCATGCCGACCTGCTTGGCGATGGCGGCTGCCGTCTTGCCGACCAGCGCCGGGTTGGGCAGACGCTGGGGTGTGACCAGTACCTTCGCCAGCGCCTCCATCTCGGCGGCGTTCATGAAGTAGGCGCCTTCCGACACGAACTGGCGGCGGACCTGCTCGGCGACATCCTCGTCCACGACGACCGAGTTCGGCGAGGAGCAGAGCACGCCGTTGTCGAACGTCTTGCCGATCATGATGTCGCTGGCGGCCTTCGCCAGGTCCGCGCTGCGCTCGATGTAGCAGGGGGCGTTGCCTGGCCCAACCCCGTAGGCAGGCTTGCCCGAGCTGTAGGCGGCCCGAACCAGTCCCATTCCGCCGGTCGCCAGGATGACCGCGACGTCGCGGTGCTTCATCAGCTCCTGCGTGCCCTCGAGCGTCACGCTGGTCATCCATCCGATCGAGCCGACGGGCGCCCCGGCGCGGCACGCGGCGTCGCACATGATTTCCACGCTTCGCGTGATGCAGCGCGCGGCCGCCGGGTGAGGGCTCACCACGATCGCGCAGCGTGCCTTCAACGCGATGAGCACTTTGTAAATGGCCGTGGACGTCGGGTTCGTTGACGGGACAATCGCGGCGACCACGCCGAACGGCTCGCCAATCTCGATGATCTTCTTCTCGTCGATGCGGTTCACCACGCCGACCGTCTTCATCGGCCTGATGAACTCGTACACCTGGCGCGAGCTGAACAGGTTCTTCTGGACCTTGTCGGCCACTACGCCGTACCCGGTCTCCTCGACGGCAAGCCGTGCGAGTGCCTCCGCCTGGGGCGTGACCGCCTCGGCCATCGCGGTCACGATGGCGTCGATCTGTTCCTGGGAGAGCTCGGCGAGCACCGATTGTGCCTTGCGCGCGGCGGCGGCAATCGAGCGGGCCTGTGCGATCGACTCGAGATCTTTGTTGGAAGGAGACGCGCGATCCTGGACGGCCATCGGCGGCGGCTACAACTTCGGCAGGATCCTCTCGACCTCGACGTGCGGGCGCGGAATCACGTGCACGGAGACGAGCTCGCCGACGCGGCGCGCGGCCGCGGCGCCCGCATCGGTCGCCGCTTTCACGGCGCCGACGTCCCCGCGGACCAGCACCGTCACGTAACCCGCGCCGATGTACTCCTTGCCGACCAGGACGACGTTCGCCGCTTTCACCATCGCGTCAGCCGCCTCGACCGAGCCGATGAGGCCGCGCGTTTCGACCATCCCGAGCGCTTCGGATGCCATCAGATGACCGCACTCTAGCAGAATTGCGGAGTATCATTCCACCCTCAATGACTCGTTCAATGCCGCGCCTGCACGTGTGCGCGCTTGCGTGTGCCGCAATGGCCGCGGCATGCGGACGAACGCAGCAGGCGGAAACGCCGGTCGCGACGCCGTCGCTGACGCTCGCGCGCGCCGACGCGGCGATCGGCATGCCGATCGAGATGAGCTACCGGTTCGTCGTTGCGGAGAACGCGCCGCGGATCGCCGAAGACGACGTGGTGTTCGTGCACTTCCTCGACACCGACGGCGAGTTGATGTGGACCGACGATCACCCGCCGCCGGTGCCGACGACGGCGTGGACGCCCGGCCGGACGATCGAGTACTCGCGGACGATGTTCGTGCCGAAGTTTCCGTATTCGGGAGAGACCACCGTCGAGCTCGGCGTCTACTCCCAGAAGAGCGGCATCCGCGTGCCGCTGTCGGGTGAGACCAGTGGCCAGCACGCCTACCGGGTCGCGAAATTCACCCTCCACCCGCAGGCCGACAACCTGTACGTGGTCTTCAAGGACGGCTGGCACGAGACCGAGATCGCGGAGGCGCAGACGGGCGTCGAATGGCAATGGTCGAGGAAGACCGCGACGCTCGCCTTCCGCAACCCGATGCGTGACGTGCTTTTCTATTTCCAGTGCGACCAGCCGGTTCATGACGTGGATGCGCCGCAGCGTGTCGAACTGCGCATTGGCGAGAGGGTCATCGACTCGTTCGCGTTGCCATCGGGTCCGCGAGAGCTGCGGAAGGTGGACCTGACGGCCGCTCAGCTCGGGACCGGGGAGACCGTGGAGGTAACGGTCGCGGTCGATAAGTCATTCGTGCCGGCGACTATTACTCAGCTGAAAAGCAGCGACACCCGCGAGCTCGGAATTCGTGTATTCAGGGCTTACGTCCAGCCCAAATAACCCGTACAATTGCTGCTCCGATGCGCTGGGGTTTGATCCTGTGCACAGTTGTGCTGTCGATAACGGCCGCGGCGCCGGCGCGCGCGGAGCTCGTCTTTTTCCAGTCGGGCCGCGCGATGTCGGTGCGCGCGATTCGATCCGACGGCGAGCAGATCGTTCTCCAGCTGCGGAGCGGCGGCGACATCCACTGCGATAGGAGCCTCATCGTCAAGGTCGAGCCCGACGAAGTCGAGTATCCGGAGGAGGTCCTGCAGGCGCTGCCGTTCGCGCGAACCATCGTCCTCGAGGCGCCGCCGCCGGCGATTCCCGAGCAGTTCCGGGAGCTGGTGACGCAGGCCGCCGCGAAGCACGGCGTGGACGCGCGGGTCGTCAACGCGCTCATCCAGGTTGAGTCGGCGTATCACAGCCGGGCGGTGTCGCCGAAAGGCGCTCGCGGCCTGATGCAGCTGATGCCCGCCACCGGCCGGCAGTACGGCGCGCTCGATTTGTTCGACCCGAAGGTCAATCTCGACGCTGGAGTCCAGCACCTGAAGAGGTTGCTGGCGCGGTACTACGATCTCCCGAGAGCCCTCGCCGCCTACAATGCGGGCGAGGCCGCGGTGGATCGGTTTGGCGGCATCCCCCCGTTCCGAGAGACGCAGGATTACGTCACCCGCATCCTTCGACTCCTCAACAACCGGAGCTGACCGCTCCATCCGGCCGCGGGGAGCCCCTCCCGGTCTAATGCGTGGGGGGACCCCGGCCCATCGCTATGGAATTCCGTTGTAGGCTCGGCACCGCCGGCGGCGAAATCATCGAAGGCGTCTACGTCGCCGACAGCGAGGCCCGTCTCCGCCGCGACCTGGAGGAAAAAGGGCTGTTCGTGCTGTCGCTGCAGCGCCGCGGGGTGCTGCCCGGCGTCGGCTTCTCGCGCGGCTCGCGCCGCCGGATCGGCCGCCAGGAGCTGCTGGTCTTCAACCAGGAGCTGGCGACGCTGCTCAAGGCGGGCATGCCGCTCGTCCAGTCGCTCGACATCCTCCGCCAGCGCGTCTCGAACCCGACCTTCAAGGCGGTCCTGGACGGTGTCTACGAGAAGGTGAGGGCCGGAACCGCGCTCTCCGACGCCTTTGGCGAGCACCCGGACCTGTTCCCGGGGGTGTATTCGGCTTCGCTGATGGCCGGGGAGCGGGCGGGCAATCTCGACGAGGTCATCCGCCGATACGTCGCATACGAGAAGGTGATCGGTGCGGTCAAGCGCCGGACGATCTCTGCGCTGATCTACCCTGCGATCCTCGTCACGATGATGCTCGTGCTGATCGGCATCATCGTGCTCCGCGTCGTCCCCGCGTTTTCGGAGTTCTACAGCAATTTCGGCAGGCAGCTGCCGCTGTCGACGCGGATCATCATCGGGATCTCGAATTTCGCCGTCGGGAACCTGCCGTTGATCGCGATCGGCGTGATTGCGGCGGCCATAGCCCTCTCGAGCTGGTGGAAGCAGCCGGGCCAGCGGACGCGGATCGATCGGATGTTGCTGGAAGTTCCATGGGCGGGCGCGACGATTCGGAAGTTCTCGACGGCGCAGCTGGCACGGACGCTCGGCACATTGCTTGGCGGAGGGATCCCGCTCGTCAACGCGCTGGAGATCGCCGGGCGTTCGATGTCGAACCGGCACCTGGCGGCCGAGCTCGTCGACGTCACGCGCCGCGTCCGCGAGGGCCAGGGATTTGCCGCCGGCCTCCGGGAGCGGGGGCTGTTCGCGGACGTCGCCGTGAAGATGGTGGAGGTTGGCGAATCCACGGGCGCCCTGCAGGAGATGTTGAACAGCCTCGCCGAGTTCTACGACGAGGAGATTGAGACCGAGGTGCAGCGGTTCATCACGCTGATCGAGCCGGTGATTCTCGTCGTGATGGGCGCCGTGATTGCGCTGGTGGTGCTGGCGCTGTACATGCCGCTGTTCGAACTGAGCTCGGTGGTGCAGTGATAAGGATGTATGGCTACTGTCGATCAAACGAATCAAACGAACCTCGTTACCACCCCTGAGGATTACTCCGAGGAAATCGCCCGCTCGCGGAAGCTCGCGGAGCGCTATCACGTCGAGTTCGTCGACATGGACGAATTCCGGATCGACCAGGAGCTGTTCCGGGCGATCCCGGCCGACCTGATGCTCCGTTACGGGTTCGTCCCGTACCGCCGGGAGGGCAAGGCGCTCGTCATCGTCGTCTCCGATCCGACCGACCTGCCGATGATCGACGAGCTCAGCATCGTGCTGAACACGCCGGTGAAGGTCACCGTCGGCGCGCCGTCCGCGATTCAGTCGATCCTCAAGAAGAGCGAGAGCTCGCAGCGCGTGCTCGAGGACGCGACCGAAGGCTTCCAGCTGAAGGTCGTCAAGGAAGACGAAACGGGCGAGGAGAACCTCACCGTCGATCGCCTCACGAACGACACGAGCCCGGTCATCCGGCTGGTCGACTCGACGGTCTTCACCGCGATCCAGCGCCGCGCCAGCGACATTCACATCGAGACGGGCGACGATGCCGTGTACGTGAAGTACCGCATCGACGGCGTGCTGCAGCCGGCCATGCGGCCGATCGCGAAGGAATTCCACAGCCCGATCATCTCGCGCATCAAGGTGATGGCGGAGCTCGACATCGCCGAGAAGCGCGTCCCGCAGGACGGCCGCTTCCGCATGCGGATGCCCGGCAAGACGATCGACTTCCGCGTCTCGATCATGCCGAGCGTCCACGGCGAGGACGCGGTCATCCGTATTCTCGACAAGGAATCGATCAGCGAGCAGTTCACGGAGCTGAAGCTCGACATCCTCGGCTTCCCCGAGCAGGAGCTGCGGCGGTTCCGCAAGTACATCCGCGAGCCGTACGGGATGGTGCTCGTCACGGGACCGACCGGGTCCGGCAAGACGACGACGCTGTACGCGGCGCTCTCCGAGATCAAGTCGATCGAGGACAAGATCGTCACCATCGAAGACCCGGTCGAATACCAGCTGCGCGGGATCACGCAGATTCCGATCAACGAGAAGAAGGGCCTGACGTTCGCGCGCGGCCTCCGCTCGATCCTCCGCCACGACCCCGACAAGATCATGGTCGGCGAGATTCGCGACCCGGAGACCGCGCAGATCGCGATCCAGTCGGCGCTCACGGGGCACCTGGTCTTCACCACCGTCCACGCGAACAACGTCGTGGACGTGCTCGGGCGCTTCCTCAACATGGGAGTCGAGCCGTATCAGTTCGTATCCGCGCTCAACTGCGTGCTGGCTCAGCGGCTGGTGCGGCTCATCTGCTCGCATTGCAAGCGGGTGGCGCGCGTGGAGCAGAAGCTGCTCGAGGAGTCCGCGCTCGACCCGGCGCTCGTGCACACGTACCAGTTCTACGAAGGGGCCGGCTGCATCGAGTGCGGCGGCACGGGGTTCAAAGGGCGCACCGCCATCTGCGAGCTGCTCGACCTGTCGGATCGCATCCGTGAGATGATCCTCGCGAGGCGTCCCAACTCGGACGTGAAAAAGGCCGCGCACGAGGAAGGGATGAGGTTCCTCCGCGAATCCGCCGTGGAGAAGGTCCTGCACGGGCTGACGACGCTGCGCGAGATTAACAAGGTCACGTTCGTCGAATAGGACGTCCCTCCGCAATGAGCCTCTTTTCGTCATGGATCGCGAGCCCACCGCCCGACGCGGCGATTGAAATCGCCGCCGATCGGGTGGCGGTCGCCGTCGTCGGCGAGCGCAGCGGCGGGCTGGTGGTTCAGTCGTACGCATCCGAGGCGCTGCCCGCCGGGGCGGTCGTTCCGTCGCTCACCGCGTCGAACGTGCACAATCGCGCCGCCGTCGTGTCGGCGCTGCGCGCGGCGCTCGACCGGGCGGGCGCCCGGCCGCGGCGCGTGGCGCTCGTCATCCCGGATCTCGCGGCCAAGGTGTCGCTCGTGCGGTTCGACACCGTGCCGGCGCGGCGCGAGGACCTGGATCAGTTCGTGCGCTGGCAGGTGAAGAAGGCGTCGCCGTTTCCCATCGAGGAGGCGCTCGTCACCTATTCACCCGGCGTGCGTGGCTCCGGCGGAGCCGCCGAATTCCTCGTGGTCGCCGCGCGCCGCGACGCCATCGCCGAGTACGAAGCCGTCTGCGACGAGCTGAAGATCTACGCGGGGCTCGTGGACCTCGCCACGCTCAGCGTCGTGAACCTGTTCCTCGGCGGTCCCGAGGTGCCATCGGGCGACTGGCTGCTCGTGCACCTCCGCCCCGACTACACGTCGATCGTGATCATGCGCGGCGAGCACGTCATCTTCTTCCGCAACCGGCCGGAAGGCGACGAGGCGTCGATGGCGGACCTCGTGCACCAGACGGCGATGTACTACCAGGATCGGCTGTCGGGCCAGCGTTTCTCGCGCGTGCTGCTCGGCGGCAGCGGCCGCGTCACGGGTCTCGAGGAGGCGCGGCGCAGCCTCGAAGATCGCCTTGGGGCGTCGGTCGAACCGGTCGATCCGACCCGGTTCGCGGCGCTGACCGATCGCATCTCCGTCACACCCGACCTGATGGACGTGCTCGGACCGCTGGTCGGCATGGCCGTTCGGACGCGCAAGGACGCGGTGAGCGCCTGATGCTTCGCACAAACCTTTCGACCCGTCCGTTCTACAACGAGCGCGCCGTGCAGCTCGTGCTCGCCGCGGTGGCCATCCTCGTCGCGGTCGTCACCGGCTTCAACATCGTCGAAGTCGTCCGGCTGACGGCAAGCCAGCGGACGCTCGGCGCCCATGCCGTCGAGTCCGAGCGGGAAGCGGCGCGGCTGCGGACGGAAGCGGCCGCCATTCGCGCGCAGATCAACACGAAGGAGCTGGAGATCGTCGCCAACGCCGCGCGCGAAGCCAACGGCATCATCGATCAGCGAGCCTTCTCCTGGAGCGCCCTCTTCGATCAGCTCGAACAGACCCTTCCCGACGACGTGCGGATCAGGGCGGTCGAGCCGAGCCTCAACCAGCAGGGGCAGTTCGTCATCAACATCACGGTCCAGGCGCGACGGCCCGAAGACGTGGATCAGTTCATCGAGGCGCTCGAGAAGACGGGCAGCTTCCGCGACGTGATTACGCCCGCGGAGGCCACCAACGAGGAGGGGCTGCTGCAGGCGGTGGTCCGCGGCGTCTACATCCGGCCGGAGGCGCCACGTGGCTAGTGACGTGCCGGGCGGCACGCTCGTTCGGCGCATCGTGCGCGAACATCGGCGCACCGTGCTGCCGCTGGCGATCGCGCTCGGCGTCAACCTCGTCGTGTACGGCGCGGTCGTGTATCCGCTGTCGCAGCGCGTCGCCAACATCGAGCAGCGCGATCGGACGGCCGAGGAGGAGCTGCTGTCGGCGCAGCGCGACCATGCGCAGGCGGCCGGCACGCTCACGGGCAAGGATCGCGCGGCGGCGGAGCTGGCGACGTTCTACAAGGACGTGCTCCCGTCCGACCTCGCCGGGGCGCGGCGGCTCACGCAGCTGCGGCTGGCGCAGCTCGCGCGCGAATCGAACCTCAAGTTCATTCGCGCCACCTTCGAGCCGGTCGCGCCGCGGAGCCGCACGCTGACGCAGCTGAAGATCGAGATGGCGCTCTCGGGCGCCTACGGCGACATGCGCGCCTTTCTTCACGAGCTCGAAGCGGCGCCGGAGTTCGTCGTCGTCGACAACATCGAGCTCGGGCAGGGCGCGGACGGCGGTCCGCTCGGCGTCACGCTGCATCTGTCGACCTACTACCGCGACACGGGGCCGAGAGACGAGGCGCAATGAGGGTCAACGTGTCGCGCCAGCTGCTGTTGCTGGCGGCGGTCGGGGTTGCGCTGGTCGTCGTCGTGATCGCGCGCCGGGGTGACAACCCGGCCGGAAGCCGGGCCGCGCCGTCCAATCCGGCACGGGCCAATGCGCCGGCAGCCACGACGGAGACGCCGGTTGCGGACGTGAAGCTCGAGCTGCTGAAGCCGACACCGTCGGAGCTCGAGCCGTCGGCGCGGAACCCGTTCCAGTTCAAGCCGAAGGCGCCTCCTCCTGCGCCGCCTCCGGCCAGCAGCACCGGGCGGATCTTCGTCCCGCCGCCGCCGCCGGTCGCGGCGCCGGTGCCGCAGGGGCCGCCGCCGCCGCCGCCGATCGCGTTGAAGTACATCGGGGTGCTCGAAACTGCGCAAGGTCGCGTGGCAGTTTTCCGCGACACCGGTGGCGAGATTGTCAACGGGAAGGAAGGCGATATCATCGATGGTCGTTACCGCCTTCTGAAAATCGGCGTGGAATCGGCCGATGTTGCGTACGTGGATGGACGGGGCCGGCAAACGATCCGGCTCTCGGGGCAATGAATGTGTGTAC